>LKPX01000102.1 GCA_001443525.1 Desulfobacteraceae bacterium RAAP-1
GGCGATCGGCCGATCGCCCCTACACAATGCTCCGACCTTTGATTCAATCATCGTGATCACCGACCGGCGGGTGCTCGACAAGCAGATCCGCGACACCATCAAGCAGTTCACCCAGGTTTCAGCGGCTGTCGGCCATGCCGAGCATTCCGGCGACCTGAGCCGATTCCTCACAGTTGGGAAGAAGATCATCATCACGACGGTTCAGAAGTTCCCCTTCATCCTCGATGAGATCGGTAACGAACACCGCAAGAGAAAGTTTGCCATCATCATCGACGAGGCCCACTCCAGCCAGGGCGGCAAGACCACCACCGCCATGAACCGCGCGCTGGAAGAGACCACACCCTACGGCGGTTCTGATGATGAGGGGGAGGATACGGTCGAGGACAAGATCAACCAGATCATGGAAGGCCGGAAGATGGTGACCAACGCCAGCTACTTCGCCTTCACCGCAACCCCCAAGAACAAGACACTGGAGATATTCGGCGATCCGGAACCGCAGCCCGACGGCGCAGTGAAGCACCACCCGTTCCACAGCTACACCATGAAGCAGGCCATCCAGGAGGGCTTCATTCTGGACGTACTGAAGAACTACACCCCGGTGGAGAGCTATTACCGCCTGGCCAAGACGGTGGAGGATGATCCGGTCTTCGACGCCAAGAAAGCTCAGAAAAAGCTGCGCCGCTATGTGGAATCCCACGAGCGCGCCATCCGCGAGAAAGCCGAGATCATGGTGGACCATTTCTACGTCCAGGTGATCGGCCACCACAAGATCGGCGGCCAGGCCCGGGCCATGGTCATCACCAACGGCATCGAGCGGGCCATTCAGTATTTCCACGCCTTCAGGAACTATCTCAAGGAGCGCAAGAGCCCTTACGCGCCCATCGTGGCCTTTTCCGGCGAACACGAGTACGGCGGCAAGAAGGTCGCCGAAGCGACGCTGAACGGTTTCCCCAGCAGTCAGATTCCGGACAAGGTGCAGCAGGACCCGTACCGCTTCCTGATCGTTGCCGACAAGTATCAGACCGGCTACGATGAACCGTTGCTGCACACCATGTATGTGGACAAGGCGCTCTCCGGCATCAAAGCGGTGCAGACACTCTCACGCCTTAATCGCGCCCACCCGCAGAAGTACGACACCTTTGTACTCGATTTCTACAACGACTCGGAAACCATACAGAAGGCGTTCGAGCCCTATTACCGCACCACCATCCTCAGCGACGAGACTGATCCCAACAAGCTCCACGACCTCAAGTCGGATATGGACGGCTACCAGGTCTATGCACAGGAGCAAATCGACGAACTGGTGAGGCTCTATTTGAGTGGCGCAGACCGCGACAAGCTCGACCCGATTCTGGATATCTGCGTGGCCGCCTACAAAGCCGATCTTGATGAGAACGGTCAGGTGGGCTTTAAAGGGAAGGCCAAGTCTTTCGTGCGTAGTTATGGCTTTCTGGCTTCCATCTTGTCATACTCGAATGCCGAGTGGGAGAAGTTGTCGATTTTCCTGAACTTCCTGATTCCCAAGCTTCCCGCGCCTATGGAGGAAGATCTGTCACGGGGCATCCTGGAGGCCATCGACATGGACAGCTACCGGGCTGAAAGTAAGGCGGCTATCAACATCAGCCTTGCAGATCAAGATGGTGAACTTGATCCGTATAACGATGATGGCGGCATCCGCAAACCGGAGCCGGAGTTGGATCAGCTCAGCAACATCATCAAGGCGTTCAACGACCAGTTCGGCAACATCGGATGGAAGGATGTCGACAAAATCCGTAAGGTCATTGGCGAGGAGATTCCAGTCAAGGTGGCGGCGGACACGGCCTTCCAGAACGCCATGAAGAACAACGACAAGAAGACCGCCCGGATCGAACACGACGCCGCGCTGCAGCGGGTCATGATCGACCTGCTGGCCGATCACACCGAGCTGTTCAAGCAGTTCAGCGACAATCCGTCGTTCAAGAAATGGCTGGGCAACACCATCTTCGGCGTGACCTATCAATCTACAACTCAAATTGATGCGGGGTAAAAAGCGATGGATATCCTGCGGACGTTCACTGGCTTTCACGACCCCTATTTTAAAGGGTTTGTTGATCATGAGAAGCGGATAAATTGACAAATCCAGTCAGTACCGGTATAGACTTTCCGGACAGGATGTGGAGCAGATGTTCGAAAAAAGAAGCGATTCGGTACATAACTAATTTCTATCGTTGCGATATACCATAAAAACATAGGAGAATATCAATCCGTGGAACTCCTCGATCACGCTTTATCCATCGGCAGGCATGCCTTGAATGAATATGAATCCAAAACACTGCTGGCCCAGTTCGGCGTTCCGGTGGTTCCGGAAAAAACAGCGGCGACCATCATTGATGCGGTCAGCGCTGCTGAAACCATCGGCTTTCCCGTCGTCGTCAAGGCGCTGGGAGCGACGCTGCTTCATAAGACAGAGCGAGGACTGGTGCAGGTCAATCTGACCACCGCCGCAATGGTCAGTGAAGCCGCCGCCGCAATGGCCGCTGAAGCCAGGGCGGAGCTTGAAGGCTTTCTGGTGCAGCCTTTCATCAAAGCCAAACGGGAACTGGTGGCCGGATTTTTCCGGGATGCACAGTTTGGCCCTGTCGTGATGCTGGGTCTGGGCGGCATTTTCACTGAAGCGCTGTCCGATGTTACGTTTCGCGTAGCGCCCCTGACGCCGACGGATGCCACAGAGATGATCGGCGAAATCAAGGCGCAAAAGCTCCTGGGGCCGTTCAGAGGAGAAGCCGCCGCGGATACCGGCGCCATCATTCAAACGCTGGTTGGCCTTTCCCGGCTGGCCCTGGCTCATCCTCAAATCTCTGAAGTGGATATCAATCCGCTGCTGGTCGAGCCTGATGGCAGTATTTGTGCGGTGGACGCTCTGGTCGTTTTAAAGCCGGATGCCGAAGAACCGCGTTTGTACAACCCCCCTGTCGATCCCCATGCGGTCGGAGCTCTGTTTTACCCGCATTCCATTGCTTTTGTCGGGGTTTCCGGAACCATCGGTAAATGGGGACATATGTTGTTTACCATCACGGCCAGCCGGGGGTATTCCGGGGAGATTTATCTGGTCAATCCCAAAGGCGGTACCATCGCCAATCGTCCGGTGTTTCGGTCTGTCGGTGAAATTCCGGGAAAGGTGGATCTGGTGGTAGTAACGGTGCCGGCGCGATCGGTGCTGGAACTGATTCCTCAGTTCAGAGCCAAAGGCATTACCCGGATGCTGCTGATCACCTCCGGGTTTGCAGAAATCGGCGCATCCGGAAAAGTTCTGGAAGACGAGCTGGTGCGGGAGGCCAGAGAAGCCGGCATCGTGATGATCGGCCCGAACACCATGGGGATATGCAATCCGCATATACATCTTTACTGCACTGGAAGCCATGTGTGGCCGGAGCCTGGCGCTACCGCGGTTGTCGCTCAGTCCGGAAACATGGGAACGCAGCTTTTGGCTTTTGCCGAGCAGCAGGGGATCGGCATCCGCGCTTTCAGCGGATCGGGAAATGAAGCCATGGTCACCATCGAGGATTATGTGGACGCCTTTGAGGTCGATGAACTGACCCGTACGGTGATGCTCTATGTGGAAAGCGTCAAGAACGGACGCCGATTTCTGGAAAGCTGCCGGCGCGTCAGCAAGAAAAAACCCATCGTATTGCTGAAAGGGGGGCAGAGCCAGGCGGGCAATCGGGCGGCTGCCAGTCATACCGGCGCATTGAGTTCGGACGCCCGGGTTTTTGATGCGGTCTGCCGCCAGGCCGGCGTTGTCAAGGTCGGGCGTTCCATGGATCTGCTCGATCTGTCGGCGGCGTTTTCATCGCTGCCGCTGCCTCGCGGAAACCGGGCGGCCATTATGACCCTTGGCGGCGGCTGGGGCGTGGTTACCGCGGATTTGTGTTCGGAGTATCATATCACGGTTCCGGAACTCTCGGCGGATTTGATTCGTGATATCGACGCCATCCTGCCGCCGTACTGGAGCCGATCGAACCCGGTGGATATCGTCGGTGAAAACGATATGTCCATTCCCCTTAAAATCATGGAAGCGCTGATGCACTGGGACGGCTGCGACGCGGTGATCAATCTGGGCATCATGGGCCGGCGGATTCTGGTCAACAAACTCATCGAATCCGTGTCCAAGGCCGATCCGACCTATTCTCCGGAAATTCTGGACTCCATGAGACAGGAGCTGCTTCGGTTTGACGCCGAATACGTTGAGCGCATCATCCGTCTGATGGAAACCTGTGAAAAGCCTGTTTTCGGGGTCAGTCTGCTGAAGGATTATCAGGACAAGACTGTTTGCAGCATTCCGGATGCGCGGTATAAAGCCGTATTTTATGAAAGTCCGGAGCGGGCCGTGAAAGCGTTTTCACGGATGGTGGAATACCGGCGGTTTCTGGAACGAGGATGAAAGCCAATCAGACGGTGATGTCTGCTGAATCGGTTTTTCTCCGGTAAATTTTTTCAGAATCCACCACCGGTTCAAAATCATCTGCACAGGCGGAAAATTTGAGGCTTTCCTGGGAACCGAGGCAGAGAAATCCGCCGGGACGCAGGCTGTCCGCAAAAAGTTTCAGCACCCGGTCCTGAAGTTTCCGGGTAAAATAGATGAGAACGTTTCGGCATACAATCATATCCATTTCACCGAACACGCCGTCTGTAGCCAGATTGTGTTCTGCGAAGTGGATGTGTTTTTTCAGGCTGTCGTTCAATATTGCTGCATCATGAGATGCCGCATAATAGTCTGCAAATGACGCTTGACCTCCGGATTTCTGATAGTTCCGGGTGTAGGTTTTCATGAGATCGAGCGTATATGCGCCTTTTCTGGCTTTTTCAAGAATCGACGGATTGAAATCCGTGGCATAGATGCGTGTTTTTTCATAGATGCCTTCTTCCGTGAGCAAAATGGCCATCGAATAGATTTCTTCGCCGCTGGCGCATCCGGGATGCCATATCCGGACAAACGCCAGCGGCTTCAGCGCAGAGGCGACTTCTTGTCGAACGGCTTTGTAGAATGATGGATCCCGAAACATTTCGGTGACGTTGATGGAGAACCCCTGAAGAAGCGTTTCAAAGAAGGACGGGTCATAGAGCATTTGGTGCTGCATTTCGGAAATGCTGGAAAGATCTGAAATGGCCAGCATGCTCAGCACGCGCCGTTTAATATGGACGTCGGAATACTCTCTGAAATCATAGCCGTATTTCAGATATATGGCTTCCAGAAAAAGCCGTATCTCGATATCCTCAGGTGTTGCAGCCGCTGGGTTTTCCGTATGCATGGCAGTATCCGCCGGGTAACGGTGACGATGGAAATGCGATTGATATTTTCAGCAAATGTAATAAGATACCAGCAGGTTGTCAATACCGTATCCAGAAGGGGCGCATCCGACGTTCCGGCATGGCTGATTCAGCTGCCGGCGATTTGGGCGCCAAATGAACATCATTCTCTTTTTTTCAAAAGGAAATAACAGCATGATTCAGTGGTATCTCAGCTATGACGGTAACCAGATGGGGCCGATGAGTACGGAACAGGCGATTCAGTATGCGCAAAAAAACGCCAACGGATTTGCCTGGCGGGAAGGCATGGCTGCCTGGACGCCCATTTCACAGGTTCCGGAATTGCAGTCTTCACCGGCTTTTTCCGGTGGCCCGCCGCCGCAGGCAAATCGCGGCAGGGCTGATGAAATTGATTATAAAATCATGGGCGCTGAAATGCAGTATGTGGAAGTTGAGCTGGATCCCGGCGAAAGCGCTGTGGCCGAAGCCGGCGCCATGATGTATAAGGACAGTACGGTTCAGATGGAAACCATCTTCGGCGATGGTTCGAGCGCCAGCATGAACGGTTCGTTTATGGATAAACTGATCGGTGCGGGAAAGCGTCTTTTAACTGGTGAGAGTCTCTTTATGACTGTGTTTACCCACGCCGGAAGCGGCAAAGCCCATGTGGCCTTTGCCGCGCCGTTTCCCGGAAATATCATTCCGATCCGGCTGCCGGATATCGGCGGCTGTCTGATCTGCCAGAAAGACAGTTATCTGTGTGCGGCCAGGGGGGTTGCCATCAGCATTTATTTCCAGCGCAAGATACTGACAGGGCTTTTCGGCGGTGAAGGCTTTATCATGCAGAAACTGGAGGGCGACGGTATGGCGTTTGTTCACGCCGGTGGTACGATCATGGAACGCCAGCTTTCCGCCGGCGAGATTCTTCATGTGGATGTCGGCTGCATCGTGGGCTTTGAAGCCAGCGTCCAGTTCGATATCGAGCAGACGGGCGGCATTAAGACAGCGCTTTTCGGCGGCGAAGGTTTCTTTTTCGCGGTGCTTCAGGGTCCTGGGAAAATATGGCTTCAGTCTCTGCCGTTTTCCAGACTGGCCGGCCGGATGCTGCGGGCCGCGCCTCAGCGCGGCGGCAGCCAGGAGGAAGGCTCTGTGCTGGGCTCTTTTGGAAGCTGGATTGGCGGCAATCAATAACCCCTTAACTCTGACGACTTGAAACTTATCATGAATGAT
The DNA here is from genome assembly GCA_001443525.1 of Desulfobacteraceae bacterium RAAP-1. Lineage (GTDB taxonomy): Bacteria > Desulfobacterota > Desulfobacteria > Desulfobacterales > Desulfatirhabdiaceae > RAAP-1. Next base: position 6,517 of record LKPX01000102.1, read on the forward strand.
TCACTGAATGATGGAGGCGTCATCCAGGCGCTGTCCGATCTGCGCCGGAATATTGACGATATCGATGACAAGATCGTTTCCCTGCTGGCGGATCGGCAGCAGGTCGTATCGCGTGTGGCGGCTGTTAAAAAAGCCCATAATCTGCCGGTCTATCATCCGGCCAGAGAGGAAGACCTCATATCGAGACTGCGTCAGCAGGCCCGAAACGCCGGGTTGAATCCGGACTGTATTGAGGAAGTTTACCGGACTATTATTCACCGCTCCCGCATCGAGCAGACCAGCCAGCTGGCTCTGAAGGGCATTCGTCCCGGCGGTGTGGTGCTGATTGTCGGCGGTAGAGGCGGCATGGGCGGCTTTTTCAGAAACTGCTTTCATCGCGCCGGCTATGAAGTCCGCATTCTGGGCTCCGGCGACTGGCCGAATGCCGCATCGCTGTGCGCTCATGCGGATATGGTGATGATCAGTGTTCCCATAGACGTTGCGTGCCGCGTTATCCGGGATATCAGCCCCTTTCTGAGGCCGGGAACTGTGTTGTGCGATATCACCAGCATCAAGACGCAGCCTCTGGCGGCGATGCTGGCGGCTTACGCCGGGCCGGTGGTCGGGCTGCATCCGCTGTTCGGGCCATCTACATCCAGTCTGGACAAACAGGTCATTGTTGCCACATCGGGGCGCGATGAGCATGCCTGTCAGTGGATACTGGATCAGTTCACGGCGTGGGGGGGAATCATTGTTCCATCCGATGCAAAGGAGCATGACGACATTATGGCTATTGTCCAGGCTCTGCGACATTTTGCGACATTTGCGTTTGGTCAGTTCCTGAACCGGCAACGGATATCGCTTGCCAGAACTCTGGAATTTTCAAGCCCCATATACCGGCTGGAACTGGGTATGGTAGGCCGTTTGTTCGCGCAGGATTCCTCTTTGTATTCCGAGATCATCTTTGCATCTCCCGAACGTCGGGAACTGCTTCGGGATTTTCTGACCTCTCTGAATGAAAACCGGGATATGCTGGAGCGCGGCGACAAGGATTTATTCCAGGAAGAATTCCGGAAAATCGCCGAATGGTTTGGCCCTTTCAGCGAGCAGGCCATGCGCGAGAGCACGTTTTTGATAGAAAAATTGACAGAACGTTTTTAATCTGTGGAGGGTGTCTTGGAAAAAAAATGCTGTAAAAAAATCGGTTGTAATCTATTGGCGGCGATGGCCATTTTGTTTCTGACATGTGGCCATGTTCAGGCCGAAGATGCTCAGGTGCAGGTGTTGGCAAAGACGGGTTCAAGCTGGGACGGTACTCCGCTTCCGAACTATCCTGGGGGAAAGCCGGAAATCACGATTTTGCGCATTGAAATCCCGCCGGGCGCAAGGCTGCCATGGCACCGGCATCCGGTCATCAATGCTGGTGTGTTGTTGAAAGGGCAATTGACAGTTGAATCTGAAGACCACCACACGCTGCATCTGAAAGCCGGGGATTCCATCGTCGAGCTTGTGAACAAATGGCATTATGGGAAAAACGAAGGGAGTACCCCGGCGGAAATTATCGTCTTTTACGCTGGCGTAGAGGGAACCCCCATTACCGAAAAAAAATAAGGAAGGAAAGTTCTTCATGCATTATGAAGGAATGGTTATCCGGCCTCCCAGCGAGGCCAACAGCATTCTGCTTCAGGTGACCGTAGGTTGTTCCCGGAACAAATGCACATTTTGTGGCACTTATATGGGAGAGCGCTTCAAAATCAAGTCCGATGAGATCATACAGGCGGATATCGCCTTTGCAGCACGGTATTGCCAGCGCCAGCGCCGGGTGTTTTTATGCGACGGTGATGCACTGATTATCCCTCAAAAACGATTGGTATCCATTTTATCTGATATCCGTCAGCAGCTTCCCTGGGTGACCCGCGTCGGTGCATACGCCAATGCCAAGAGTCTGAAACTGAAAACGCCTCAACAGCTTGAAACCCTGAAGTCTTTAGGACTCGGCATTTTGTATATGGGGCTTGAAACCGGTGACGATGTCACACTGCAAGCCATTCATAAAGGGGCGTTGTCGGATGAGATGATTCTGATGGGCCAAAAAGCCAGGCAGTCTGGCATGAAGTTATCCGTGACAGTGCTGCTCGGAATTGCCGGAAGAGAGCGTTCGCAGATTCACGCCGATGAAACCGGAAGGGTATTGAGCGCCATTGATCCAGAGTATGTAGGGGCGCTTAGTCTGATGCTGATTCCGGGAACGCCGCTTCACGACGATTATGAGGCCGGCCGTTTTATTCTGATCGAACCGGATGAAATGCTTCGGGAGCTTAGAACCATGATTGCCGAAACGCATCTGAGCCGCGGGCTTTTTCATGCCAATCATGCATCCAATTATTTACCCATCCGGGCCAAGCTTCCTGCGGAAAAAGCGGCGACGCTGGCGTTGATCGACCAGGCATTGGCCGGTGATATTGCTTTGAAACCGGAATATCTCAGGGCGCTCTGATAGGGAAGGAATCAAGTGATGGATATCAAACTGCTGCTGACAACCTTTGGAATGGTTTTCCTGGCAGAATTAGGAGACAAAACGCAACTGACCACCTTTTGCTTATCTGCGGAATGCACCAATGGCAAGCTCCCGGTATTTCTGGGATCAGCTTGCGCACTGGTGCTCAGCTCCTTGCTGGCCGTTTTATGCGGCGAAGCCATCAGTCGGGCGGTGCCGCCGGTATATATCAAAATTGTGGCGGGTATTTTTTTTCTGGTGGTAGGCGTCTGGACGTTATATTCAGCGTCCAGAACCGGATGAATCCGATATGAATTAAGACAGGATACGGCCAGCGTCTTTGGTTCGCTCTAAAATCAGCGGGACAGCAGGGTATTGACACGGGATGCCAGCCGGGGATCCGGGCACCGGCCAAGTGCCGGTGATATGGATATCAGGCATTCCCGAATGATGACTGTTTTGGGTTTGGGCGATGCGAGCTGGGCGCCTATCGTCCGGATATCGGCCAGCAATTCAGCCTGATCGTCAAAACCAAGTCCGGAAGTTCCCATCTGAAGTCGTATGGAGGCAAGCATTTCTTCGACTGCCGAACGAACGGCGTCACTGATGACAGGGTGATTTCCCAAAGAGATGCGTTCTCCGTTACCCCCTGAATTTTCTGTAAAACGGCGGTGACCTTCTGAAACGCCTTCTTCTGTCAGCCCCACACCGCCAGACAACGTCCGGATGTCGATCAACCCCAGGCTCATCAGTTCTTCGGCGATTCTGGCTGTGGTGGGTTTATCGATGCCGGTGTTTTGGCCGACGTCATACATGGAAACCTGTCGGGAAATATCCCCATCGGTTTTTTGGAAAAGTGCTTTAAAAAATGCCTCGCTTGCATCTGACAATAGGCTGGTATCGCTCATTATAACATCACTTGTTGATTTTGTCTCTCAAAACGGAAGAACAGCGGAATGTGACGACTCGGCGCTGATCTAACATCATGTCGTCGCCCGTAGCCGGATTTCGCCCCCGGCGCTTCGCTTTTTCATTGACGCAGAATTTTCCAAACCCACTGATTAGCACGTCATCGCCATTTTCTAACGCCTGTTTGATAATTTCCAGTAAGGTTTCCACCACTTCCACACTTTTTTTAGCTGGAAATCCTATAGTTTCATGAATGGTTTCAACAATCTGGGCCTTTGTGAGCGTCATAGACGAAATTCTCCTGTTACTTTATGGCTTTCGGAAAAGTCTCTTGAATTTTTGCGCCGCGTTCCTTGCTTTGGCCGACAACGGGATAAATCCTCATTATAAAGGATTTTTCGCGGCTGAAGATGGAACTTTCTACGAAGTCGTCAACTTTGATGAACTTGCCCAAAAGTCATAAACAAGCCGACATCATACAAAATTCAAGGCTTTTTCCGAATGCTTTGTCATTCAGATTAAACGCATTGATATCCAAAGCAAATATTCTTACTTAATACGTTGCCGGTTCTATTTTGTCAAGGAATTAAAAAAAGTTACACGTTTTTCAAATTGTTTCGAGCTTGACGGATAACGGGGTATAAGCGGTCTGAAGCGCCATCGAAAAAGAGCTTTCTGGATGCCATAGAAATCTTGCACTGCAAGGTTATTATTTCGATTCCGCCCCTTTTTTGAGCTGTCGGAAACGATATAATGGGAACGTGTAACGTCATGTAGAGGATGAGAGACTTTTTGAAAAGCCGTTGCATTTGCCTGGTATGTAATTTGCTTTATAGCGAAACGGCATTGATTAAAATACCATCTGTTGAAAGGGCGGGGATGGTCCCCGCCCTCAACATCCAGTTGCTGAACTGTGTTTAAGAGGAATTGTACGGAGTTATGGCAAGTATTCTGGTGTGGGGAGATGAATTTGATGCCTGTATGCTTGCCAAGAGGGTCCTTGATACATTGCACTACTCCGTAGTGGTTTTTACCGATTACAGTGAAGCTATCCGGTGGGTGCAAAGAGCGCAGCCAGAGATGGCGGTTCTAGATTCCAAAAAAGATGGCGTTGCCATGATGATGCTGGAAGCGCTCAAAAAGTTCAATCCCGATGCTCATGTCCTGATAACGACAACGGATTCGCCATCATCGGAACATGTAAAAAAAATCAAAGCATTAGGGGCCGATGTATTTTTCTCGAGGCCGATAGAAATTGATGAACTCGAAAAGCGGGCCCAAAGAATATTCTCTCAAAAAAAATCAAGTACCGGGAGGTGATGATCTCGTAAAAAGTCGAATTTCGGACGACTTCGTAAAATGTTCGCCGGCAAGGCGTGCAAATCCGCAAGGAATGCAGCATACTTGTCGTACGCTGCACTGGCGCTGCATGCGGGCTTTTTTACAAAGCCGTCAGGATTGAAGTTTTGAGTTGCAGACCATGATATAATGTTTCGGCAACAGGTCAACATGATATACTTGTTACAAGTCACAGTAAAGGATACGCAATGATTACAAGAAGAAATATCGTCATTATGCTGTTGTTTCTATTGGCAATGGGATCTTATTATATTTCCACCGGTGATGCCCAGGATCCTCCGGCGGCTCCGTCTCAGTCCACTCCGGCGACACCATCTGCGCCGTCCGGTACTGCGGCGCCGGCAGAATCTCCGGCTCAGCCGTCGTCTGTCGCGCCTGCGGTTCCGATGCCCCCGCCACCGACGGTAACACTGTCTGTTGAAAAAACATCCGTCAATAATGGCGGTAAAATCAATGTGAAAGGGCAGGGGGTTCCTGGAAAGCCGGTGTATCTCGAAGTCTGGTCCGAAAACAAGGTCAAATCCTCGTTTTTTGATTCCAAGCCGGGAAAGGATGGAAAGGCGCCCTATAAGCTGTATCTGACCTATTCGATGCCGGCCAGTTATAAAATTTACATTCCCGAAAGCCAGAAAACCGTCGTAGATGCCCTCAAGAAAAAAGGCAAAGGGTGGAATCTCGCGGATGCACTGAAAGCGCTGAACGCGGAAGACGCGTATTCGACGCCTTCAAAAATACAGATCGATGTGTATCAGTCCACGCTGATGGCCAGTGTGATCGGTTCCAGAGGGGCAAAGCTTCCGGCGCTGGACGAAAAGGAAAACAGAAAACATTCCATGCAGTTAGTCAAATCCCGGTTCGAAAAAGCGGCAAGATTGTTTGTTCCGTCTCTTGACGTGAAACCGGACGGTTCTTTCAGCGGTGTTATCACCATTCCGGAGGGGGGCTCTCCGGGCAAATACGAAGTGATGGCCGTGTCAGGTGCATCGGTGCGAAGCCAGCCGGTAACAGTTGAAAATCACATCAGCTTTCCCATGATATATCTGTCCAATGCCGGCACCAGTCTGAATATGCTCTGGCCGTTTCTACTGACGCTTGCCATCAGTATTTTCGGCGTTTTGATGGGCGCAGGGGGAGGGTTTATTTTAAATCCGCTTCTGGTATCCATCTGGCCTCTTCCACATACCATTGTGGCAGGAACGGTAATGCCCACCGTGCTGTTTTCCCAGGCCAGCGGCATCTATAATTACTCCAAAATCAAATTTATCAGTTGGAAACTTGGCATCACAATGGGTCTTGCCATGCTGGCAGGCGGCTTCATCGGGCCGAAACTGACGGAGATGATTACCCTGTCCCAGTTCAAATTCGTGTTCGGATGGATACTCCTGGTTCTGGCGGGCCTGATGTTCTGGCAGACGACGGCGGGTTATATCGTCAAGAACAAAAAAGAGCAGGCCATTCTGGCCGAATTCAAGAAACGGGCGGAAGCTGCGGCAAAAGCAAAATAATATACCACGTTTTTATAATCAGTGATAAGAGGAGTAAATACCATGGTTGTTGAATTCTGGGGTCAGGAATTTAAGGTTAATATCGTTTTCGGGTGTATCGGCGCGTTTCTGCTGGCAATCGTTTCATCCATGTTTGGATTCGGCGGAGGTCCTTTCATGGTGCCGCTCATGTCTGTAGGGTTGGGACTTCCCATGTATCTGGTGGTCGGCAGTTCCCTGACGGCTATTTTTTTCAATACCTTGATGGGGACCATGCGTCATTACCAGTTCGGCAATTTTGATATGACGTTTTTTTTGATCATGTTTCCGGCGGCGATTCTGGGCGGATATATCGCCCCCAAAATCGCCAAAAAAGTCAGTCCGCTAACAGTAAAACGCATTGCCAGTGTTGGTATGGTAATTCTGGCGCTCAATCTTCTGGGGCTTTACTGATAATTCCATTTTGCTTTCAAAATGATATTCCAGCAAGCATTCGGACTGAGACCGCGAAAGCAAGCGAGCAGCGATGAGACTGTACATTCAGTACG
>LKPX01000103.1 GCA_001443525.1 Desulfobacteraceae bacterium RAAP-1
GATTCTGGCCATGATTTCCAGATTGGTATCTTCAACCCGGATCGGAATGAATTCTGAACGCATGATATCCTCCTTCTTTTGGGTAATGCGTGATTGCGATATATAAATACGCACAATCAATGCCATAGACTACGAATGAGAATATCCTGCGCTCTGTTTTTTATCTATCCATCCTAAATACTTAATAATTACTTACAGCTTCTCATTTCACCCCGCCGCCCAGCACCTTGTACAATGTCACCATATTGGTGAGCCGGGCAAGACGGGTGGTGATCAGATTCTGCTGTGCGCTGTAAAGGGAACGCTGGGAATCCAGCACTGTCAGAAAACTGTCAACCCCTTTTTCATAGCGCACTTCGGACAGATGGTACGTATCGGCGGTGGCGGCGGTCAAAGAGCGTTGCGCCGCCAGTTGATCGTTAATGGTGCCATGCTGCGCCAGAGCATCCGCCACTTCACGGAATGCCGTCTGAATGGCTTTTTCATATTGAGCGACATAAATGTTGCGCTCGACTTCGGCAACTTTCAGATTCGCACGGTTTTTCCCCGCATCGAAAATCGGCAGCGTAATCTGCGGAGCAAAACTCCAGGAATCCGATCCCGGTTTGAACAATCCGTAAAGCTGATCACTGGCGGTTCCTGCGGAAGTGGACAGGCTGATCCGCGGAAAAAACGCCGCCCGCGCCGCGCCGATATTGGCTTCCGCGCCTTTCAGAATATCTTCCGCCTGCCGGATGTCCGGACGGCGCTGCAAAAGATCGGACGGCAACCCGGCAGGAACACTTTTCAGCGTGGTAATGGTACTCGTCAGTCCCGTCGGCATTAAATCCGGGGGTATGGAAGCGCCTGCGACCAGCGCCAGCGCGTTTTCATCCATCGCAATCTGACGGATATAGAGGGCGATATCCACCCTTGCCGAATCCACTGTGGTCTGCGCCTGCTGGAGCGCAAGAGCCGTAGCGATACCGGCGTCGTAACTGCTCCGAACGAGATTGTAAGAAGCCTGCTGACTGGTCAGAGTCTCCCTGGCCAGTTTCAGACGCTCGATATCCGCGGCCAGCGTCAGATAATCATTGGCGACCTCGGCCACCAGACTGATCTGTACGCTGCGACGCGCCTCGACCGTAGCGAGGTACTGCTCCAGAGCCTGCTTTTTCAGACTCCGGATACGACCGAAGAGATCCAGCTCATAAGCGCTAAAACCAAGCCCGACCGTATATTGGCCGACTGTCGCCCCCTGACCGCTGCTCGATATTTCCGCAGGCGCTCTCTGCTCGCTTCCGGCCGCTGAAGCGTTGATGGCGGGGAAAAGCTCCGAACGCTGAATCTGGTACTGCGCCCGGGATTTTTCGATATTCAATGCGGCCACCCGAAGATTCCGATTGTTATCCAGCGACAAAGCGATCAGCTTTTGAAGTTTCGGATCCATGAAAAAATCTTTCCACGCTACGCTGGCGACCCGGTTCTGCACCGAAGCATCTTTCCGGTACGCTTCTCCCGATGGCCACGAGGAAGGTATCGGCGCCTTCGGACGCACATATGTCGGCGCTAACGTCGTGCAGCCGGACAGACATACCGACAGCACGACAATGGACATTATAAATCGCTTCATATCAATTCCCTTATGCAATCGTAAACAACCCCCAGCAGAAAGCCGGGAGCCATCTGAAAATAATCAACTTTTTACGGTAACGTCAATTGCGCTATCCGGACTCTGCACCGCTGAAACGCCGGCGCCCTGGGTGGAAACAGGCGCAGGAATTTGCCCGTATTGCTCCTTCTTGAATATTCTGGATACCAGAACGAAGAACAACGGGATAAACATAAGATCGATGAATGTGGCGGAGAGCATCCCGCCGCAAACCGCGGTGCCAACGGCATTCATCGCGCCTGCGCCGGCCGCTGAGGCGATGGCCAGCGGCAACACACCGAAAAAGAAGGCCAGGGACGTCATGATGACGGGCCTGAACCGTGTTTTAACGGCGCCAAGGGTTGCATCGATCAGTCTGTCCCCATGTCGCAGCCGTTCCTTAATGAACTGAATGATCAGGATGGCGTTTTTGGTTGAAAGCCCCAGCGTGGTGAGAAACCCAATCTGAAAGTAAACATCGTTGGGGAGTCCCCTTAACGAGGTGGCTACGACCGCACCCAAGAGCCCCAGGGGCAGCATCAACAGGTTGACGAAAGGAATTGTCCAGCTTTCATACAGGGCGGCGACGCAAAGGAAAATGAAAATAATGGAAAAAGCGTACAAAGCCGGCGCCTGAGAGCCGGCCAGCCGCTCCTGATAGGAAAGCCCCGTCCATTCATACCCGATACCGGGGGGCAATTTGGCGGTCAGCTTTTCCATCTCCTGCATGGCGACGCCGGAGCTGACCCCGGGCGCCGGTTGCCCCAGGATTTCCATGGACGGCATGCCGTTATAGCGCTCGAGCCGCGGGGAGCCATACGTCCAGTACGCCCTCGAAAACGCCGAAAACGGGGCCATATCGCCATTACGGTTGCGTACATACCACTTGTACAGATCTTCCGGCTGCATCCGGTACGGCGCATCGGCCTGGACATAGACCTTTTTGATACGGCCCTTGTTGATGAAGTCATTGACATAGGCGCCGCCCCACGCCGTTGATAACGTATCGTTGATATCGGCCAGTGACAGCCCCAGCGCGCAGGCTTTTTCCTGATCGATATCCACCTTGAACTGCGGCGTGTCATTCTGACCGTTGGGACGAACCGCCACTAACCTGGAATCTTTGGCCGCCATCCCCAGAAGCTGATTTCTGGCCGCCATCAGCTTGGCATGTCCGAGACCGGCCCTGTCCTGAAGTTCAAAATCAAAACCGTTGGACGTTGCCAGCTCCCGCACCGCCGGAGGCGCAAACGCATAGACCATCGCGTCATGAATATGCGAAAACGCCTTCATCGCATTGGCAACGACGGCGAACACTTTAAGGTCCGGACGCTGCCGATATTTCCAATCCCGAAGCTGTACAAAACCGATACCGGTGTTCTGTCCCGATCCGGCGAAGCTGAAGCCCGCCGCAGTGAAAATAGCATTGACCGCATCCTTCTGATCCACCAGAAAATAATGTTCCACTTTCTTGAGCACCGCGATGGTGCGGTCCTGAGTCGCCCCTACCGGCAACTGAACCATTGTATAGAGCATTCCCTGATCTTCATCCGGTAAATACGACGTAGGCATCCGCCAGAAGAGAACGCCCATTCCCACCACAATGAGCAGATACACCGCCATGCAACGCAGCGTTTTGTCCATCATACGGGTCACGACAGATTGATAACCGGCGCTGGTCCGATTGAAAATCCGGTTGAAGCGGCGGAAAAATCCGGAAAGCAACCCTTTTTCTTCCCCCTGATGTCCTTTGGTCACCGGCTTCAGCATGGTGGAACACAGGGCGGGCGTCAGGATCAGCGCGACCGCCACCGAAAGCGCCATCGCGGAAACGATGGTGATCGAAAACTGCCGATAGATGACGCCGGTGGAGCCTCCGAAAAATGCCATCGGCACAAACACCGCCGCCAGCACCATCGCAATCCCCACCAAAGCGCTGGTAATCTGGTGCATGGACTTGCGGGTGGCTTCCTTGGGAGAAAGCCCTTCTTCGCTCATCACCCGTTCGACGTTTTCCACCACGACAATCGCATCATCCACCAGAAGACCGATTGCCAGCACCATTCCGAACATGGTCAGGGTATTGATGGAAAATCCGCAGGCATCCAGAACGGCGAATGTCCCCAGCAGCACCACCGGTACGGCGATGGTGGGAATGAGCGTGGCGCGGAAATTCTGAAGGAACAGAAACATCACCAGAAACACCAGGACGATGGCTTCAATCAGCGTCTTAACGACCTCTTCGATCGATATGCGCACAAACGGTGTGGAATCATACGGATAAACCACTTTGAGACCTTGCGGGAAATATTTCTGCATCTCCTGCATTTTGGCGCGAACTCCATCGGCCGTTGTCAGGGCGTTGGCCCCGGAGGCCAGTTTGATCGCAAGACCTGTAGCAGGCTTGCCGTTATACCGGCCGGTCATGGAATAGTTTTCGCTGCCGATTTCGATCCTGGCCACATCCCGCAGATATACGGATGAACCGTCGGTAAGGGTGCGCAGCAGTATGGCGCCAAACTGCTTGGGAGTCTGCAGCAGGGTCTGCGCCGTGACCGTCGCATTCAATTGCTGCCCGGCGGCGTAAGGCATTCCCCCCAATTGTCCGGCGGAAACCTGAACATTCTGAGCTTTAATTGCAGATGTTACATCGGTCGCCGTCAGCTTGTAATTATTGAGTTTGTCCGGATTGAGCCATATCCGCATCGCGTATTGGGCGCCGAACATCTGAACGTCGCCGACACCTTCGATACGGCTGATGGTGTCCTGTACGTTGCTGGCCAGATAGTCCGAAAGGTCGTACTGGTTCATGGAGTCGTCTTCCGACACAAAGCCCAGCACCATCAGAAAGTTCCGGGTGGATTTGGTCACCTGGATACCCTGCTGCTGCACCGTCTGCGGCAGCAGCGGCACCGCCAGCTGAAGCTTGTTCTGAACCTGCACCTGCGCGATGTCCGGATTCGTCCCTTCATCGAAGGTCAGGGTGATGGCGACGCTTCCGTTGGAATCACTGGTGGAACTCATATACCGCAAATGGTCGATACCGTTCATCTTCTGCTCGATCACCTGCGTGACGGTATTTTCCACGGTCTGCGCCGACGCCCCCGGATATGTGGCGTCAATGGAAATTTCCGGGGGTGCAATCGCGGGATATTGGGCAATCGGCAACTCCCGAATCGCCAGAATGCCCGCCAGCATGATGACAATGGCGATTACCCAGGCGAATATCGGCCGATTGATGAAAAACTGTGACATTGTAACTCTCCTTATTCCTGAACAGCCGCTTTCCGGCCGTCTATGGATGCAGTTGCAGCGCTGGTCTTATCGTCCATGAAGACTGGTTTGACAAGCGTTCCGACCGGTGTTTTTTGAGTACCTTCCAGAATCAGACGATCGCCGGAATTCAGCCCTTCGGTAACCAGCCAGTTATCGCCGATCGTGCGGGAAACCTTGAGTATCCGCGACTCCACCTTGTTATCGGCGCCGACCACCATCGCCACGGCGTTACCCGCCGGATCGCGGCTGACGCCCCGCTCCGGCGCCAGAATTGCGCCATCCACGACGCCTTCCTCAAGAATCGTCCGCACAAACATGCCGGGAAGCAACATATGGTTCGGATTCGGAAATACCATACGCAACGTAACGGATCCCGTGTTCTGATCCACCGTCACATCCGAAAATTTCAAAATTCCCTCAAGGGGATAAAGCGTACCGTCTTCCAAAACAAGTTTCACTTTCGCCTGGCTGGCGACATCCCGCCGGATCTTTCCATCCGCCAGATCGCGTTTAAGACGCAGCGCCTCGACGTTGGACTGGGTCACATCCACATACACCGGATCGAGCTGCTGAATGGTGGCCAGCGACGCACTCTGACTGGCTGTCACAAGAGCGCCGATCGTAACGGATGATTTGCCGATCCGTCCTGAAATCGGTGCGGTAACGTGCGTATAATCGAGTTGAATCCGGGCGGTTTCAACAGCCGCCTTGCTGACGGCCACATCCGCCTGGGCCTGTTTGAGCGCCGCATAAGCGTTGTCGTAATCCTGCTGACTCACCGCACGGATGCCCACCAGCTCCTTGTAACGTTCGGCCTTGAGCTGAGCAGGCATCACATTGGCCTGCGCCTTGTCCAGCGCCGCCCGGGCGCTGTCAAACGCCGCCTGATATGTCGCCGGATCGATCTGATACAAAACCTGGCCTGCCTTGACATTGGAGCCTTCCGTAAAAAGACGCTTTTGCAAAATCCCCCCCACCTGGGGGCGCACTTCAGCAATCAGATACGCCGATGTTCGGCCCGCCAGTTCCGTGGTGATGCTGACCTTATGCGGAACGATCTTCACGACCCCCACCTGGGGAGGCTCACTTTGGGCCGGAACATTTGCAGCGGTTTCCTTTCCGCATCCGGCAATCATCAAGCTGCCGACCAATATTCCTGTAATCGCCATTTGAATGGCTTTATTTTCGATTTTCATGCCTACCTCTCGATATGATGATTCAAACCTGCCATTAGTTTTACAAAGTCGTTTGGAACTCGACTTTTTTAAGTTCTGTGGATTTTGATCCTTTTTCGATCCATATGGAATGACTGATCAACCCCAAACATTTCAGTTCCTGAACGATATTGAAGCCTATAGAACTTTTGTTCACACATTTCCCGCTTTTATCCCAGTGGATATGAATACTGATATCGCTGTTCATGCCTGCCTGCGTATATATTTTTATATCCGCCGGTTTTCCCTCGGCTTGCAGTTCGTCATCCTGCACCTGATGTCTCAGGAATTCGGTAAGAACGGATTCACAAACTGCTCTGGTCGAACGTAACGTTATGATTTCAATGCACCGCATGGCGTTCCCTCGAAGTATGGTTAAAGCACGCCTTTACATAGCAGTTTATGTGCCATAAATATAATTATTAAAAAACACAGATAGTTATAGCTATCACAGATTTGCTTCAAATTCACATTTACACCATAACGTAAATCATGCTACGCTATAGTGTAATTCAAGGCATCGGTTACCCCATGGTGTATTCACGATAAATTCTCGGAGACACGGTATGACAGTGGATACGAATGTATTTTTTCATCAGGCGGCCAGCCGCATCTGCAGCAGCCTGGACATTCAGACGGCCATGGAACGCTGCTTCCGCTATATTCAGGAGTTCATCCCGATCAACCGCATGAATTTGGATCTGCTGGATCCCGACAGAAATATTTTAAACATGGTGGCGTCCGTACCGGCAACAGCAGGAAAACAGCTCGACGGCATCATCGCCCTGCCGGAAGAAGGAAAAAGCGAACGGGCGAATCGCTGGGCGTCCACCGAAAATATCCGGATCGAAAACCGCCCCAAACCGATCCCCAGCATGCAGCGACTTTTTCGGGGATACAAGCTGAACCGGAAAGTATCCGTGATGTTCATGAAACTGGAACTGGAAGGAAACCGCGTCGGGCAGCTCGTACTGATCGCCAATGGGCATGACCGCTATACGGAAGAGCACTCCAGGCTGCTGAGCCTGCTGAACGAACCCTTTGCCATCGCCATGGCCAATGCGCTGAAGCATCAGGAGGTGCTCAAGCTGCAGCGCATACTGGCCGACGACAATCGCTACCTCCAGCAACAGCTTCAGGAAGTTGCCGGCACGGAAATTATCGGGGCGGAGTTCGGGCTGAAATCCATCATGGACATGGTGCGTCAGGTGGCCCCCCTGAACAGCCCCGTGCTGCTGCTGGGGGAAACCGGCGTCGGCAAGGAGGTGCTGGCCAACATCATTCACCGGCTCTCTCCGCGCCGGGATCGTCCCTTCATCAAAGTCAACTGCGGCGCCATTCCGGACACCCTGATAGACAGCGAACTCTTCGGCCATGAAAAAGGGGCGTTCACCGGAGCCTTCAGCCAGGAAAGAGGCCGTTTCGAACGGGCGCATACCGGCACCATCTTCCTGGATGAAATCGGCGAACTCCCGCTTCAGGCGCAGGTGCGGCTCCTGCATGTACTGCAAAGCCGGGAAATTGAAAGGGTCGGCGGCCACGAGGCGATTCCCGTCGATATCCGCATCATCTCCGCCACGCACCGGAATCTGGAAGACATGATCACATCCGGAATGTTCCGGGAAGATTTGTGGTTTCGCCTGAATGTATTCCCCATCATGATTCCGCCGCTGCGGCAGAGAAAGGAAGACATCCCCGCCCTGGTGCATTATTTCATCGAACGCAAATCGAGGGAAATCAAGACCGGCGATCATCCCGATCCCGCACCGGGCGTCATCGAACGGCTGCTGGCCTATGACTGGCCCGGCAACATCCGGGAACTCGAAAATACGGTGGAGCGGGCATTGATTCAGCACAGAAGCGGGGATCTTCTGATAGAATGCGCTCCGGCGCCGCTTCAGATCGAGTCTCAACCGCCGTCTCCGGCATTACCGGAAAGCACGGCGCTGCTGCCTTACGACGACATGATCAGAAAGCACATTCTGAAAGCCATGGAGTTGTCCCGCGGCAAGATCAACGGACCCGGCGGGGCCGCCGATCTGCTGAAGGTTCACCCCAACACGCTCCGGAAAAAGATGGATAAACTGGGGATTGCTTATGGAAAGAAGGGAATGTCATAGCCATTCCCCCTCAGGCTTTTGCAGCCCGATATCGCTATCGCTTTATGATTTTTCTGCTCGTTCATCTGAACCGGCATGATGGCTGAAAACCTTGAGGGCTATCATCAGCACCGAAATGGCCGACGGCGTCATGCCGTCAATCCGGGACGCCTGCCCCAGTGACGCCGGTTTTACCGCGGTCAGTTTTTCCTTCAATTCATTGGACAGCCCGTGAACGCCGGTATAGTCGAACGCCTCCGGAATCTTCATCCGTTCCAGATTCCGGAACTTGTCAATTTCATGCTGCTGGCGCTGGATATAGCCTTCATATTTGATTTCGATTTCCACCTGCTGAATGGTCCGGCAGGGCAGCGGCTGCGGGGCGGGCGCCAGCTTATCGACCGTTTGATAATCGAGCTCCGCCCGTTTGAGCAGATGATCCAGATGCATACCGGTGTCGATGGGTTTGCTCCCGCGATCGTTCAGAAAAGCGTTGACGGCTTCGGTCGGCTTGATGACCGTCGACCGGACCCGCTGGATTTCATTTGCGATTGCCTTCTTGCGTTCCCGGATATCGTTGCAGGTGTCAGCGTCAACCAGCCCCAGTTCAAAACCGGTTTCCATAAGACGCAGGTCGGCGTTGTCTTCCCGAAGCATCAGCCGGTATTCGGCGCGCGACGTAAACATGCGGTACGGCTCCCGCGTGCCCCGGGTGACCAGATCGTCAATCAGTACCGCCATATAGGCCTGAGACCTGTCTAAAATAAACGGGGGCCGCTTCTGAAGTTTACAGGCCGCATTGATGCCCGCCCACAGCCCCTGCGCCGCGGCTTCCTCGTATCCGGATGTTCCGTTGATCTGGCCCGCCATAAAAAGACCTGCGCAGAGTTTGGTTTCGAGCGTGGATTTCAATTGCACCGGATTGACGTAATCGTATTCGATGGCATACGCCGGGCGCATGATCTCGGCCTCTTCCAGCCCTTCCACCGCCCTTACCACCTGAATCTGCACCTCCAGAGGCAGGCTGTTGCCAAGGCCGCTGGCGTAAATTTCTTCCGTATCGAGACCTTCCGCCTCTAAAATGACATGGTGCCGGTCTCTTTCGGGAAATTTCACGATCTTGTCTTCAAACGACGGGCAGTAGCGGGCGGAAACCCCCTGGATGACGCCGCCGTACAACGCGGAACGAGAGATATTGTCCCGGACGATCTGATGGCATCTGGGATTGGTATAGCCCATGTAACTGTCCACCTGCGGAAGCGAAATCCCTTGGGAAGTAAACGAAAACGGCGTCGGACGTTCGTCGGAGCCCTGGGCGGTGAACGGTGAAAAATCGATGCTGGATTTTTTCAAACGGGGCGGCGTGCCGGTTTTCATGCGTCCCAGAGTGAACCCCATCGCCTTCAAATGCTCCGGAAGGCTGTAGGAAGCAAATTCACCGGCGCGGCCGGCCCGGATGGATTTAAAACCGATATGCACCAGACCGCTCAGAAACGTTCCGGTCGCCAGAACCACGGCGGCGGCGGCGTATCCAAAGCCCGTATGGTCTTCAATGCCCACGACGCGACCGTCTTCAACCACCAGGCGCTCGACCATCGTCTGCTTGAGATCCAGGCGCGGCTGGCGCTCCAGCACGGATTTCATGACCGTATGATAGCGGTTTTTATCGTTTTGCGTCCGGGAGGAGTGAACCGCAGGCCCTTTTTTGGTGTTCAGCGTGCGGTACTGAATGGCTGTCTGATCCGTGACCCTGGCCATTTCGCCACCGAGCGCATCAATTTCCTTGACGAGTTGCCCCTTGGCCATACCGCCGATGGAGGGACTGCACGGCATGGCCGCCACTTTATCCAGATCGATGGCCAGCAGCAGCACCGTACAGCCCATCCGCGCCGCAGCCAGAGCCGCTTCACAGCCGGCGTGCCCTGCCCCGACCACGATGACATCATAATGTTTTGAATAGAAAACCATTGGTAATACGCCTTGTTCATGATAAAATCGGTTTTTTATGAACCCGTTGAATTTATAATACGACACATGCAAAAAATTCTGCAAAAAATTCATTGATGGACAAACGTTATCGCGATTACAACACGTATCTGCGCGGCATTTTCGGGTGCCGGGTGCAGAAAATATCCGTTGACGCCGGTCTGACCTGCCCCAACCGGGATGGCCGGATCTCCACAGGCGGCTGTATTTATTGCAACGCCAGAGGCTCCGGCACCGGCGCATTCGCCGAGGGTCTTTCCGTTGCCGATCAGATTGCCCGCAGCAAGGCATTTATGGCCAGCCGCTACAAAGCGGATAAATTTATAGCGTACTTTCAGTCGTTTTCCAACACCTATGCGCCGGTTCCCCAATTGAAAGCGATGTATGACCAGGCGCTGGAATTTCCGGACGTTGTCGGATTGTCTATCGGCACCCGCCCGGATTGCATCTCAGACTCCGTGCTGGAGCTTCTCGAAAGTTACACCCGTCGCTGTCTGGTCTGGATCGAATACGGCCTTCAGTCCGCGCAGGATGAAACGCTCCGCCGCATCAACCGCGGACACGACTTCAAGTGCTTTCAAGCGGCCGTGTCACAGACCCGAAACCGGGGCATTCATATGTGCGCCCACATCATCCTGGGGCTTCCCGGTGAAACCCGGGACATGATGCTGGACACCGCCCGGAAAGTCGCGCGGATGCAGCTTGACGGCGTCAAGCTGCATCTTCTTTATGTGGTGGCCGGAACGCCGCTTGAGAAGCTGCTTCAGGAAGGCGTCTATACCTGTCTGGAGCAGATGGAATATGTCAATCTGGTCTGCGATGTTCTGGAACTGCTGCCTCCGGATATGGTGATCCAGCGGCTGACAGGAGACCCGCATCCCCAGGAGCTGGTGGCGCCGTCGTGGGCGCTTCAGAAAACCCAAACCCTTTCACTGATTCAGGAAACACTGATCCATCGCGACACCTGGCAGGGAAAGAAATACGTTCAGGAAGTACCTTCATGCTGATAACCGAAATACTGGCCAGAAACGCCCGGATGTACGGCGATGAAACCGCGCTGATCGAGCGGGAACCTGCAAAGAATCACAGAGTGGAAATTAGCTGGCGTGAATTTGACGATCGCGCCAATCAGGTCGCTCAGGCGCTGATTGCACGGGGGATCCGCAAGGGCGACACCGTGGTCGAGCTCATGACGAACTGTATCGAGTGGCTCCCCATATATTTCGGCATCCTGCGCGCCGGCGCGTGGGTGGCGCCTCTCAATTTCCGGTTTGACGCCGCCACCATCCGGCAATGCGTCGAGACGGCGGAGGCAAAGGCCCTGATTTTCGGACCTGAATTCATCGAACGGATCGAGGCCATCCGTTCCGATATCTCCAAAACCGTTCACACGTTCTGGTTTGTGGGCGATCCGGCCATTCGGCCTTCTTTTGCCGAACAGTATCCGGATGTCGTAATCCCCTACCAGCCCAAAGATCCCGAAATACCCCTCCAGATCACCGATGATGCAGCGCTCTATTTTACATCCGGGACAACCGGCGCGCCCAAAGCGACGCTCCTGACCCATCGGAATCTGGAATTTTCCTGTATCCTCGAAAATCATCATCACCGCCAGACCCATGAAGACAATTTTCTCTGCCTGCCGCCGCTGTATCATACCGGCGCCAAGATGCACTGGTTCGGAAATTTCATTGTCGGGGCGCGGGCCGTCATCATGAAAGGCGTCGAACCGCGCCAGATCATTCAGGTCATATCCGAAGAAAAAGTGACCATCGTATGGCTTCTGGTTCCCTGGGCGCTGGATATTCTTTTCGCCATCGAAAGCGGAGACGTCAAACTCAAAAATTACAGCCTGAATCAGTGGCGGCTGATGCATATCGGCGCACAGCCTGTTCCGTCAAGTCTGATCCGGGAATGGATGAAGGTTTTCCCGTGGCATGAATACGACACCAACTACGGTCTGACGGAATCCACAGGGCCCGGCTGCGTGCATCTGGGAATCGGCAACATGCACAAGGTCGGCGCCATCGGCCGCCCCGGATTCGACTGGGAATTCCGGATTGTCGATGGCTCCCGGAACCCCGTCAAACAGGGCTGTCCCGGAGAGCTCATGATCAAAGGCCCCGGCGTCATGAAATCATATTACCGAAATCCGGAAGCCACTCGCGACGTATTGACCGATGGCTGGCTTCTGACCGGCGATATCGCCCGCCAGGACGAGGATGGATTCATCTGGCTGGTGGACCGGAAAAAAGACGTCATCATCACAGGCGGCGAAAACATCTATCCCGTTGAAGTCGAAGATGTGCTTCAGGCGCATCCCGCCATTCAGGATGCAGCAGTAATCGGGCTTCCCAGCCTGCGTCTGGGAGAAATCGCCACCGCTATCATCCAGGTGAAACCGGATCACCATCTGACCAAAGACGATGTCGCGGAATTTTGCACCGCCCGACTGCCCCGGTACAAACGGCCCCGGAAAATCATTTTTGCGCCGGTGCCCCGGAATCCGACCGGTAAAATCGAAAAGCCGAAACTTCGGAAAGAATATGCGGGAATGGCGGAGAGTTTCAGACTGGATCAGTAACCAAAATCATGGATACCATGACAACATGCCAGCCTCCTGATTTGCCGGGGTGAGTAAATTATCCCATGGATTTAACGGGGGAATCTCCTTGATCGGGATCATTCCGACTTTGCGATAACGCAAATGGAGTTTTTTTTAAGGAACTCCCGAACTCTGCTTTCGCTACGCTTGATACCTGTTATGGCTTCTATTTCACTTTGAGCCTCCTTGATCGTAGCAGGCGGGTTTTCACGAAAATGGTCTTCGAGTGATTTTATG
>LKPX01000104.1 GCA_001443525.1 Desulfobacteraceae bacterium RAAP-1
CACCCCCGACTCCGCCCGCGCTGAAGCACTCGAAAAGGCTGAGTCTGGCAAGTTTTCAAACCGTGCCCATGGGCATCATTTGGGTCAGATAAATTTTCAAATACGCACCATGTTGCGCATTTGGGGTCAGTGAGATTTTCAAATCGCCACCATGGTGGCGATATGGCCTGAAACCGCCTATCATTCATGCTTGTTTGCTTGCCGCCAGGCTATTTTATCGAACGATTGTTCGCTTTTGTTCGTTCGGTCGCTGTTCGTTTTGTTCGGTTCGTTCGGTTGTTCGGTCGCTAAATCACAACAATCAACAGGTCAGGAAATTCGATTAGGAAATAGGTGTTTGGTGATGACCAGTACCACGCCGAACACCTCAGCCAGAGTCCCGGCCATGTAGAGATCAAGAGTCCATTTTTCAAAGGAAAGATATCCTGAACCGGTACGCCAAAAGACGATGTTCATCACCGTAAGCTGAACGACGAGTATGAGCAGAAGGAAACATGCGTAAGTCTTTTTGAGCTTACGGTCTGCTCTACGATCTTCAATGTCCTCAGCGCCCAGGGGGTCAGGATTTACCAATGCGGTTTTATCAGAGAGTTGAAGATTTTTAAGAATGGATGCGGAGCGGTCGGACATATCAACACTTACTTTTGACGTACTGGAGGCGGTAATTCATGGCTTCCTCGGAGACATCGAAGATGGCAGCTAAATCAATGAGCGTGAGGCCATCTTTGTAACGCTTGAATACTTCAGAGAATGGCATCAGGAGATTAGCCGCAAAGTTGTTCGCAAAGCGTTCTTCAGGGTTCGTACCTGCGCTGGAAATTGGTGATCGTAAATCTACTACATCATAGGTATTTAAGGATTCCCCTCTGGACACTCTTTGAATATAGTGCCCAAGTTCGTGTGCGCAGGTAAAACGTTGGCGCTTACGACTATCAGCGTAATGAACAACGATAATTGGGTCTTTGCCTGCCTCTTTGATAAGTGCGCCGGATATATCTTCCGGTAGTTCAGTTTGTAACACGTGAATACCGATTTTGCCGCAGATAAAAAAGGGGTCAACAGGAACACTGCGCCCTTTCCAATAGCGGAGAAGAACGCTACTCGCCGCGACGGCATATTCTTTTGTTTGATTTAAGCTATTCATGGAAGTCCTCATGGCGGGATATGAAAATAAATGTATATCACTTATCCTAAAGGTAAACACGTTGTCAAGAAGATGGCCCATACCTGAGCGCCACGTCAAACACCAGGTCATAAGATCACCTCATAAGTATGCTTGCAAAACGATGTTCCCGCATGAACAAATTCTTTCCCAACAGTTGGAGGGGAACCGTGAACTTACCAGGCATGGCCTCCGCCTTCGGCCTCATTCTCTCGATGTATGCGCTACGCTGATCGTCTGACAGTGTGTGCCATTCTCTGTTGGCGATTTCTGCTGCCTGAACCTTTTCCATGTCCACCATCGGCGGAAGATTTGCTGATCGTACCGGCTGGACTACTGGAACACTCACAGGACAAGAAACCGCTTGCCGCTCCTGTGCCGGCATACTGGCATGAATCTTTCTCAGATACGCAATGGGGTTTTTGATTTCTTTCAATTTTCTGGCTGTCTGCAAGGAAGTCATCTTCACCATCGCCCCGGTCATGACCACGGCATCAGCCGGAACCCGGACGCCGAACGTGCGCTCGAAAGCATGAATCACGTCTTTTGATTCTGTTTTTTGATCTTGATTAAGAGATATCAAAGACGTCGTTTTTGCCGCCGATGTGCTGGCACTGGTGCATGTATCCTGCTTGTCCTGTGACTGTTCCGCGTCCTCTGTTGCCTCATTTGTGCCATTGTCCTGCCCATCAACCGCCGCCGTGCTGCTGGCGGTGATACCTGTGCCGCCAGATGGTATCTCACCAGTGCCGGAACCGTCCCCGGAAGGTGGTTCGCATTGCACCCACTCCAAAGCTTCCAATCTGCCTGCCTCTACCCCGCGCTGATATGCTGCATCAACGTCATATTCGGTGTCGCAGAGGATGCCGTCGAATTGCCCCTCGGTGTTCTCAACCCGCGTCTGAAGTGCGCTGATCTGCTGCTTGAGAGTCTCAATCACTGACACCAACTGCGTAACGTCCGGTGGTGGTGCTGGTCGCGGTATCTCAAGTGACAAGTCAAAACGGTGTACCACCGCCCGATGTACGCCTGTAATGACACCTGCCTCTTGCAGGCGCTTCAATGCCCTGCCAACAGCTCGTGTCGATGCACCAATGTCGGCGGCCATCTCTGCCCGTGTAACTGGTGGACTGTAATGGTGCGTTACCAACCACATTAGTACGCGGTAGGGTAACTGTGAACGCATCGCCATTATCTGGCGGTAAACATCCTCCGGCATCTTAAATTCAACCATTAGTGCCTCCTTTATCCAGCCCCCGGAAAGCGCCCGGAAGCTGGAAGCCTATATCGTCACTGTAATACCATCAACCCAGCATCCAAAACATACAACCCGGAACCATCTGAAAAGCGGTACTGGACGCCGTCACTGTCACGCTCCCAGTCAATACGCTCTTGCTGCGCCAAATAGTATGGCCTCGTCAATGGGACGTCTGAAAATCAATTCTGCCTCGCTCATATTCGCCCCCGTACCACCGCCGCACAATAGAACAACCTGCCCCCGGACTCTGCATCCGGAATGAAGGATTGCTTTTTGTCGTCTGGCAGTAATCCCGCTGGATAGGCATGATGCTGTAAGAATATCCGTCCAGAATCCGCCGCATCCAGTACGGCACGGTCAAATATGGCCTTACCAGATTTGAATTTCTGGCGCAAGTCCGGAATCCATATCGGTTGACCAGGCGGACACATTGCCAACATTTTCAGGATGATTTTTTCACGATTTGTCATTTGACACCTCCTGTTTTCGCCGGTCAATAGCGCTGGTAACGCCGCTTGCTTCCTCAGACAACCTCCCCAAGTGCGCTGTGATAAGCTCAAGAGCAAACGCTACGCCGCCATATAGATCAGAAGGGGGACGGCTCCCCATAGCATCTAAAAGGGACTGCCGCAAGACGGTGAGTGCTTCGCCGGTGTAAAACATTGCCATATCGCATTTATCGATATATTTTGCGGCCAGGTCAAGGACTTGGGTTTCATCATCCATGTGTCACCTCCTCCCCGAACAGCGCCAGCGCCGCCGGATAAAGATCACCGCCGGAAATACGAGTCAGGGTCAAGATACTGGGGTTTCGATCACAGGAACGAAGGTACAGCCACGATAAAAAGGAACGAACAGGATGGAACATGTGACACCTCCAAAATAACGAAAGCGCCGTAGCCCCTCAACTGCTATATACAGCAGTGCCGTCCTTTCGGATTCGGTCAGGCATAGCGCTCTACAATTCATTTTGAAGTGTTTCATAACAAAAACGCCAGTCATTACGGTGCTGGCATCCGGTATATATTCTTGAGTGCTGCCAGAAATATCACAACCGTTTTTCCTGTCAAGAAAAAAATCATCATCGTCCGTCATTTAAAACCCATGACAAGAAATGAAAAACCGTCGCGGGTCAGTTCAAAACTTCTTTGAGTCCTTCCTCTTGAATCTGTGTAATCAATCGGCGCAAAATTGCGCCGACTAAACTCTTGAGAACATTCAAGATTTTCACTTTGCCTGGAAAGCCATCTGTGATATATGAAGTCTCCCTAAAAGCGGGGAGACTAACTATATGATATCTTTCTGGATTTTTGTAAGAGGCACGCTTACTTTTGCCCAGTCAGGTTTACGTCCGGCGGATGTAAGATATTCGGGTAGAGTGAAGATATGATCCAGCGCCGAATCGTATTTAATTCCGTCCTCACTCCACAAAACGGCGCAAAGCAGGCGGACATATGGCAATGCCTCGTATTCATCCGTGATAAATTCGCACCCTCTCCGGTCATTCCGCAAGGGACAGCGCCGACAATCAAGCGCCTTGTTATTTAGCGCTGCTGCCGCCAGGCAATCGCCATATACTTTGCAGAACGGATTCCTCTGGATGAATTTGTCTGTGAGATTTGCCATGAACATGCTCCTATTGCGGATTTACAGCCAGAACGAAGCCAAATGCGATTTAAGCGACTTTTGGCGCTTACCCTATATGCTGATATGGGTTATACTTTCGGCGGACGCATTTGTTAGATACGTTAATTTTAACGGCTCTAAACTGTTGTGATCGTTCAAGATTGTGTGGATAAAAAATATCCACCTATGCCAGATGCGTTCTGGCGGGTTTTTTTAGTGCGGTGCTTATGCTGATATGGGTTATACTTTGTATTCAACGCGCCGAAAGTCGTCTCGTTAAACTGCCTCTTGTGTGATGTCAAATAGTAGAGCAACGAAAATTAGTGTCTCTAAACTGTTGTGATCGTTCAAGATTACGTGGATAAAAAATATTCAGTTAGGGCAGGCAGTATGGGCAGGATGGACACTCCAGCCGCTTTCCACTCACAGGTAGGGAGTCGAGGAGGCAAAGAGTCCGAACAATGTGGATACCATACCCGCCTTTTGTGTCCGGTGTCACTGCTTCATGCTCCAGGTTCCGGCAATGACTCGGAACGCGGATTACGATTTCCGTTTGTCTCGCTGAATGCCTGCCCGACAACAGCTTACGCTCCAGCTTGAGAAGCCTCGACAAATTCATGATTGTTCTCGCTCCGCTATCTTGTCCTCAACGATCCGTAAGCGTTCTTCAAGATTGCTTTCCGCAATTATTTTGCTCAAAATTTGTGTACAATATGACCTAACCTTTACTCCGTCAGGCTCTATTTCGCCCGCCTCCAGGCGGTTCAGCGTGTCCGCCAAATACCTCTTGCAGTCATTTAAGGTGTTAAACCTTCGTGCCATTTTACTCTACCCTATACACTCATGGCGCAAAACTCGTTTCCTGTCTTGAGTTTGCGCCATGCTGCATTGACGTGATGGAATAAAAATCAGGTTGCCGAGTTACCATTTGCAGGACAAAGAGAGACAATGATTTGCTCGCTTCCCGCTGGTAGCTCAAGCGCTATAACTCCGTGTTTTTCCAGGTCGTCCAGAAGCCCCTCCAACATGGCTCTGCCGCCGTAGCTCGCCTCGTTCCGCGTGATGAACTCGTCCAGAAAGACGCCGCCTTGCACTCTCAGCATCGTGTTCAACTGCCTTTGCAACTTCTCAAACCTCAACGAATAGATCATAAATACCTCTCATAGATTGCTTGCTGTTTTGCTAACTCAGCACGCTTTCCGATGTACTGGCGCTTGATTGCGATTGTCTTCACAGTGTCGTTTCCTGCTGCCTGAAGTAACTCTGACATTTGCTTATCAATGGAGTCAATCTCCTTTTGATATTCGCTCACGATCCTGCCAGCGAAATATTCATCACCTGGATTCGCTTCGAGCTTTTGCTTGTAGATTTCGATCATATTCATTTCATCCTCCCATAAAAGAATGGACTATATTCTATTTTTGAATATCATGGATTCGGCGGATAGTCAATTAAAACTATTGGTTATCCGCCGTCATGCCGCTATCTCACCGCTTCAAGCTCTTGTGAAATCATGCTGGTGATTTTCGCTTTAAGCGCCGCTATTTTTGCCAGTTCTTCTTCTTCAATCTCCATCTGAAGTTCGAAATCTTCCATGTCCAAATGCGCCTGAATCGCCTCTGTCGCTATTGTTTCAAGGTCTTTGGGATGGAGGCTGTCCAGTTCTACCGCCATGTCGCCGTATTTCGCGCGAAACGCCTTCGTACGGACATCGCCTTCCTTCACCGCGTCGGGATTGTGTGGCAAGCCATAGGCTGCAATTGTCTCCGGTGTCAGCGCAATACGCTTAAAATCAATTCTACTGACTCCAAACTTGCCGCTGATCGTCCGTTGCGCCGCCTCAAACATATCGACCCCTGAAGCATCGAAATCGCCAAAGTACAAGACAAGTGGATGCAAACCTTTCTCAATGGCTGCCATTGCTCTTTCGGAATATTCATGGAGCTTGGAAACGCTTTGATAACCGCGACAAGTGGTCACACGGAGGCAGTATGGCCATGCGACATTCTCGAAAATTGTCGAAAGTGCGTCCTTTTCGACCCAAATCTCAATAAACCGATCCTGACCCTGAATCCTGCATCGGGAATACCCTCGCAGGAAGGACGCTGTTTCCGTTTTGACAAAATCGCCGATGTCCGAAAAGCCTCGCTTTGCAGACGTGCGCCTTGTTTTATCTGTTATACAGTCCCACGAAATTGATTCATCCTGCCTCATTTCGACAACGAGTTTCGACAAGCACTGATAAGAAGATCGGCGGTTTTCGATGATGCCCGCCGCTACAAGTCGATAATAAACCTGCCGCAACGTCAGCGGCCAGTATTCATCAAGGTCTTGGATAACGGTTTTGATTTGTTCACGTTTCAACGTATCTTTTGTTCTCATATTTCTGTATCCTTATTAATTCGACTTGTCTCATTTATCATTTTCCCAGATAGCATCACGATGCTTTCCGGTTGTAGTATGTATGGTGGATCACCGTTCATGACATCCCCGCATCTTTCAGGTAACCCGTAAAATCAACCAAACGTCCGTCAGTCGTTCGCCATTGACCATTTGCCAACAGTGCATCCCGCTGGTCAGCCCACGGACATGCCCCCGGACTACACGGAACCGGACGGCCACACTTGCCGGAAAAGATCGCAACGCCCCCGCAGAGACCGCTATTACGACAAAACGCCGGACATCTGATATTATCACTCATGATTTTCTCTTTTTACTTTTTTATACGGCATCATCCTAAACCGCAACGGCTCCGGGATGCACATCAACGGCATTGTTTTAACCTGTTGTGGCGATAACCTCAGCGCCGCTATCGCCGCCTCTGTCCGCTCTTTGTAGTCGTCAAGTTGCTGGTCGTAGTAAACGTATAGGCATCCACCGCTGACGATATATGGCGGTTCTGTTTTCATAATTCGCCTCACACTTCATCGATTTGGGCTAATAGCTCTGATTTAAAGTCGTTTAACGCTTGCATCGCCGTTGTGGAACCTCCGGCGTCAGGATGCCACTTGTTCGCAAGCTTCCGGTAAATGCGCCCGACAGCCTCTTTGGTGATCCCCCGAACAACGGATACCTCTGTTTGGACAAACTTTTGCGGCCACAGGTTGCGCGCCAAACCCTCTATTTCTTTCGACAGGGAAGGGTCACTCAAATCCTGCCCGTAGAGCCACCAGAGATAATCCTCAGGGAGTTCGTATAGATAAAAACCTTTGTATTTTCCCCACTTCATTCTCATGAATACCTCCAGAAAGCGCTCAATCAATGTGCCTGAAATCGCGGACGGCCTGAACGCCTTTATAAGTCAACAACGGACGTATCCGTCCCCAATTGGCGACTCGGAACATTCTCGCCAGTGCCGCCACCATCTGATCAACGCTGTACAAAGCTCTTGGATGCAATTCTACCAACTCGACCCTTTCACCATCGTCTGAAAATGTGATAAGTACTTGATTTTTCAATTCATTTCTAATGTGCATTGCAGCCTCATTTTTTATCATTCACAAGAGAGAAAGTTACATTTTTGTAATTTGTTCGTTTTGTCGCTTTTTTGAGGGAACAAAACGAACAAATTGGAACAAATTGGACAATTTGTTCGCCCCAAAAAGCGACAAATTGGACAGTGTGTATATACACTGTCCAATTTGTTGCAGGGGTCACTTTTGTGCATTCAGAAAAACGTATCCGTCCTTCTCTGTGAATGCAGAGAGGTTGTCCCGGATATTTTTGGACGTTACGCCGAATTCCTTGAGTCGCCTCCGCCAGTCGCTAAGCATGATGCACCCCGCTGGCTCACGGCCAGAATCAACCAAATTCTTGTCACGTTCGACTATCATTTCTTTTAGGATCGTTTTCATGATTTTTTGCTTTTGGCCATTTCCCGCTGCTGGTGTCGGTTTCTTATCAGGCTCGTAGCCTTCGATCCGCTCAAACACCAGTGACGTTACCGGTTCACCATCTTCGTCCACTTCACCCAAATCCATTGTCACAGGCTTCAGCGCCATATCGGGAGGTTCTGCTGCCTCCTTCATTTTGGTACAATGAATCATGCAGTTGTTGTCGGAATCTCGGACTATCCGGTATTCGCAATCCAGCGCTCCTTTCAGCGCTATTGAACCGCGACTTCGGCTCTTGTCCCCCAGTCCACAATGATGGACAGCCAGCACAGCGCTTGAAAATTCAGTACGAATGCGGTCACACGAGGCAATAAACCCCGACATATCTTGTGTCGAGTTCTCGTCTTTTCCGCCATAGTTGCGCGCTACTGTATCCACAATAATCATGCGGACATCCTGATTGCCGACCAAAGCCTTGATATTTAAAATGGTATCTGCCGTGTCGTTTGGGTCAGTCAATGCCGTTGGACATTTCGAGACTGCTACCGGGAGCGCCGCATAGTCCACGTTGTGTCTGAAGCACCACGCCTTTATCCGTCTTGGGATACCCACAATGCCTTCACCGGCGATGATCACGACAACACCCTGTTTCACCCGCCTGCCTGTGAACGTAGCCCCTGTAGCGACTCTCAGCGCCCAGTCAAGCGCAATAAATGACTTAAAACTGCCCGGATCACCAAATAATAATCCGAAACCATTCTCCTCCAGATATCCAGGTATCACCCATTTGGGTTTCCCCAGCTTTATGTCCCGAATCCAGGCAAATCGGTTCACTGGTGGAGCGGTTTCTGCCCCCTCACGATCTTCGTGGTCATGTTGCTGGTGGTCATCACGCTCACGCTGTTCCGTCGCTCGACTGGTGGTGAAAGCGCGCGCCTTTGCTATTTGAGCGGAGAGCCAAATCTCTCTCGAATGCTTCTCGTCACGCCATTTCTGCCCGATTTCGTACGCTTGGAAGATGCCGAAAATTTGCTCGTCGCTTAGACAGGAATAGACCAGCGCATTTAACACCAGCATTATCGCCTCACTTCGTTGGCCACGAGGCGCCCCGTTCAGGATCAATGATTTGGTTTCTGATTTTATGGGCAGGTGTTGTATATCTCCGTCCCACGCATAAACGCCGTCCTGGAATGTGCGGTCTTTTGGCGATTCATCCGGCGGTTTTGGCGGTTTCCGGGTCTTCATGAAGTTCCAGACATCATCCAGCACGCCTTCCGGCGGTGTCACGAGCCGTTCGTATCCATCAAGTACTTTTCCTGTGATGGTGAAATACCTACCGGCCTGATACATCTCCATATGCGCGCCGGATGTCTCACAACCGTCATTGCCGCCAGATGCAGGCAATTGACCAGCACAGAGGATATGCAGGCCATCGCCGCTGGGACTCACTTCAGTGTAAGACGATAGGCATTCTATAATGCCTACTGCCCAAGATTCAGTGATTTCTCCAGCGTCCGGATCTCGGACGTGATCCAAGTCGATCCCGACAATTCCGGCCTCCTGGGTAAACACGAATCCCACGCCATTAAAGCGGCCAGTATCAAGCGCATTCACAGCAGGGAGGAAGTCGCACCATGTCGCAGGATTCGCGGTTGACGCCTTCCCGCCTGTGACCTGGTAAGGCATTTTCGTTTTCCTGCCATTAATGATTTCCGATTTCCAGCATACCCATTGCCGCTTTTCCCGCAGCACGAGTGGGATAATCTCACGCAAAGATTTCAGCGCTGTTTCTTTATTGTACTTGAAATTCATAGTGCCCTCATGGGTAAAGGACTGTTATTTACCGCTATTCCGTGATTTCCAGTCAGCAGAGGCTCTGGTCTTAAGCCAGGCCACGACATTTTCAGTCGGATAACACGTTTGGCTCAGCATGGTGAATCTGCCTGGAATTCCCGTTCCTTTGCTGTCCAGGTTTGCCGCCGTCCGGCCAGAAAGAAGACCGCCAGTAAATTTGTGTAACTCCTTTCTCGCCACAACAGAGCTTGCCCATCGTTCCGCCATTGACTCGATCACTTTGTCAAAATCCATAGAGCATCCTTTCAATATCTGATGTTTCACAATCTTTGTCGAAAGAATACAAATATTTATCGGAGTTGTAAAATCGGAAAACGTGTCACAGACAGATTAACATATTGAAAATATTGAGCAATCGACATGACTATGTGACATAAAAAATGTCACATAGTGTCACATGAGGGATAACTTATTGATTTTGTTGTGTTGTTTGTGACATTTTTTGTGTCACAAGGCAGGAATAAAAAAAAGGCACACTGATTTCTCAATGTGCCTTTGGCGTTCTTGCGGATATCGGTTTTTATTTGTTGCGGAGTTTGAATGCTTTCACTAAACGGTTCCTCACGTTTCTGAGTATCTGTCTCGACCACTCGAAGGTGTCCTCGTCAAAATCCTCGATCATTACCGATGATTCTGGATGTTTCTTGAGGAAATCAGCTGCTTTTTCGTACGTGATTTGTTTCACCTTTCCCGGACGTATGGAGGCTATGAGCGCTTCTACGTCCACCAAATTTTTTTCTGGTGTCGGTTTCTCCGCCTCGATGATGTCCATCCGTTCTAAATCGCGCCGGTTGTAGCATACGCGCTCGAACAGTATCGGCCTCCCACTGACGTTCCTGAATACCTCCACATTATAAAATGGAGGCTGGCTCCTATCCATCATCTCATATCTTACAGCCATATACATTGGCAGAGTTTTTGTTTTGGCGTACTGCTTCACCAGCTTTAGTTTTGCATCAATCTTTAATTCCAGTTCCGAGTGACGGACAAACACTTCGCCGCCAAAATCGATGGAATCGAAAAAATTCATCTTCACCTTCCCTATGAAATCTTCCGAAAAAACGAAGGGAAAGCCGGTGGAAGTTCCCGGCCTTGTCGCCCATGTTCATGACGCACGGGCTATCCCTCCAAACTGCCGATGATGATGCTTACCGCATTGACTGAATTCGTTTCAAGGCTGTTTTGTAAACTTCCATATCTTCCCTCTTATCAATGGCGATAATCTCAACGGTATCTCCCACAACTGTGTACACGATACGGATACGCTTGCTGTCTGCGTACAGTTTGAAATATCCTGACAAATCGATACCTGCCTTGTTTCCAAGCACATCCCCATAAAAAGGATTCGTTTCAAGTTTTACAAGTTGTTTCAATACGGCCTTTTTTACACTTCCATCAAGGGCATTAAAGTCTTTTTCCGCACCTGTGAGGAACTTAACTTTCCAGGTCATGTCTTGCAAGCCCCTCCGCTTTTAGCAAATCATCCAGTGTGCAAGAGGAAATGGAATCTTGTTTCCTGCTATCAATCAAGCCAGAAATATAAACGTGTTCCAAAATATCTTTTGCCTGTTCAAGGCTGTTCCATATGTCAATGGGAACAACTGCCGACACAGGCTTCCCTGATTGATTGACAATGTATTGAATGTTTTCCATGACACCCTCCATGTTTCAGTATTGTTCCCCTTTCGTTTTCTGTGAATTCCGGAAACGCAGTCCGGCAGGGAATGCCGCCTTGATCGTTTGTGATATCAATTCGCATCATTCCCCCATAATTTGCTCGACGCTGTATGGGCAGATTTCCGGGAATGTTTTTAACGCCAGACCGGTTTCCGTCACAGCCTGCTTGACAGCCGAACGATAAACCATTGTCAATAAGCCTTCTAACTCGTGCTTCAGACTCGGATTGTCGAACAAAAGAAATTCAATTTCGGTTCTTTGTGTCGCAATGGTTTTTATCCAGCTTTTCCCCCTGCGCCCTGTTTGATAGTCCCATTTAAGCATGTGCATTATCAGGACAACAAGCCGGCTGTATAGTTCTCTTCTCTGGCTTTTTCCCATTGATTCAACTTCCTCTATCAAGTTTTCGATATCCAGTTGCGCCAGCGCGCCAGCTTTCAAAAGCGCCGCCTGTTCCTGCGTCCATTGATAAAAATCTTGATCGTATAAGCTCATGTTTCAGCCTCTCTATTATGCGACTTTTCGCGTCAAAGGAATAACTTTTGCCGCTTTGGGTTCATTAAAAATTGACGCTTCCATCTGGTTGACGGCATCTCTAAGCCCCTCTGGACTCATATGAGCGTACCGGAGCGTCATTTTCGGCGTCTTGTGGCCTAATAATTGTTGAACTCTAAAAAGGTCAATCCCGCTTGCCACAAGATTTGAAGCGAAAGTATGCCGTAGCCCGTGAAACGTGAATTTCAATCGGCGGTCGGCTATGCCTTCGTTTAAACCCAATTTGTCAACCACTCTATCCCATGTGGCTGATATACTCTTGATCTTTTTTCCGAAGCGGTCTTTGAATATCAACTCAGACGGCTTTCCCGGCACCAATTCGGACAACTCACCCTTTAATGTCTGTGTCATGAATCCATATCTGGTTTCTTTGTTTTTTGTGTCCCTCAATAGAAGCAACCCATTTTCAATATCCAGGTCTCCCCATGTCAGAGAAAAGATTTCTCCGGCGCGCAGTCCTGCATGGAGGCTTACCATTGCCATTAAATACAATTGCCTGTTTTTGGTTTTAAGATGGTTCAGCAAGAGGCTTGCTTCATCATGGCTTAGGAAACGCTGTTTCCGGTTATCAAACTTTCTCCTTGTGACCTCCCCCAAAGGGCTTTCGCCGGAAAACAGCTTATTCCGTCTGCAAAAAGTAAAGATTTGCCGCAAGACAGCAAGCGTATATTCAATCGTGCGCTCAGATTTCCCGGCTGTTCTCATTCTCTTTTGAATCTTGTCACAGTCAAAAGCGGACACATTTTTCAGTGGTCGGCCTGCCAGTATGGGCAGTATCCAGTTTCTAAATAGATGTTCTTCTGTGGCAGCGGAAATTGGCTTCTTATGTTCTTTTGAATGCGTGAGATAAAACTTCTCGAAAATAACATCTATCGGCATGTTTTCTTTTTTGTAACTATTCAGCACAAAAAAATGTAATTTTTTAAAAAAAGTTCTTGACACGGTTTTTCGTTGAATTTTTGAAATTTAGAT
>LKPX01000105.1 GCA_001443525.1 Desulfobacteraceae bacterium RAAP-1
AAGCATTCGGACTGAGACCGCGAAAGCAAGCGAGCAGCGATGAGACTGTACATTCAGTACGTCGAATCGCGGCACAGCGAAGCTGACAAAGGTATCAGTTTGAATGCGAACTGGAATCAGCGTTTCTGTTTCCCGGATCCGTCTTTGGCATCATCTTCATCATGCCCGTGTTTTTTCAATTCTTTGAGGATGGCCTCGATCTCTGTTTTTTTCTCAGCGTCTGTAATCAGTTGATGGGCTTTCTCCAGTTGCATGATGGCGTTTTTATTGTCGCCGCGGGCTTTATAGTACAACCCCAGATAATAGCAGGATTCCGGTGTTCTGTTTTGCGCTCCATAGGCATTGCCCATAAAATAAAGAGCGCTGGTGTACCCCGGGGTTGTCCGGAGCAAATCTCCCAGGAGACGCACTGCTTCCGGATATCTGCCCAGTTCGATCAAAGAGCGTCCCGCGTAATAGAGCGCTTCGGGATATTCGGGAGTGATATCCAACACGCCCTGAAGGATTTTGGAGGCTTCGGTGTATCTGCCGTCCTGGAAATTGGTCTTGCCGAGATCGGTCAGCACCATCGGATCGAAGGCCCGTTTTTGCAGAACGATCCTGAAATGTTTCATGGCGGAGGCTCTGTCCCCTTTTCGCTCCAGAACCAGGGCATAACCGTACTGCGCAAAAAGATCGTCCGGATGCTGGGCGACTTTGGCGCTGTATTCTTTTAAGACCATATCTTCATCTCCGTACATGCCGATCAGCCGGGTATGCACCCAGTCAAAAGTAACGGAAGGCCGTACCGGAATCTTGTCGATCGTGGCGGCATTGGCGCCAATCCAGTTGGAAAGATAGGCGATGCGGTCTTCAACCGCCGGGTGGGTCATCAGATAAGTGGGTATCTGATCCTTGCCGAACCACTGTTTGCTGCGGATTTTGGTGAGAGCTGTCAAAAGCCCTGTGGGGTTATATCCGGCCTGGGTCAGAAATACGACGCCTCTTTGATCCGCCTGCATTTCATCTTCCCGGCTGTGCGCCAGTATGAGAGATTGCCCCGCGGCCATAGTTCCGGCAATGGCCGCGCCCGCAGCCGAGCCTGATCCGGTTGCTCCCAGCAGAACGCCGGCAGCGACACCGGCCAGGGTGCCAATACCAATTTTTTTGGACTGTTCGATCTGCTGGGAAATATGCCGGCAGACCACGTGGGAAATTTCATGTCCGAGGATGCCCGCCAGTTCTTCCTCGCTGTCCAGGGCTTCGAAAAGGCCGCTGTTAACGAATATTTGACCGCCAGGCCCTGCAAACGCGTTATAAACATCTTGATTGATAACGTGAAAGTGATACTGAAACGGTTGTGGCGGTACCACGGCAAGGATTTTCTCCCCGACATGGTTCACATAGTTGGTGATAACGGAATCTTGAATAATGTCATAGTGCTTATTAATTTCCCGCATGAACTCCCGGGACAATTTTTCTTCTTCCTGAATGGTAATGGCCAGCGACGTCTGCGGTACGACGGTCAGCAGGATCATCAGCCATGCCCAGATCCTGATTGTCTTTTTCATAAGATAATATCCTCCATAAATCTGTGATGCTTTTGTTACCATGACATATTCGGTTGGACTTTTCAAACAGCAATTTTTGTGATACCTTCCCCGCACTATGGCAACCACAATATGTATAGCGAATCAAAAGGGCGGTGTGGGCAAAACCACGACCGCAGTCAATCTGTCAGCCGCGCTTGCGGTGCTGAACAAAAAAATACTTCTGGTGGACTGCGATCCCCAAGGCAATGCGACCACGGGCGTCGGTATAGATAAAGCAGCTCTGGCTCAGAGTCTGTACCACGGTATGATCGGCGCCGTCCCTGCGGCAGCCATCACGATGGACAGTGGCGTCGATCTCATGAAAATCATTCCGGCCCGTGTGGAACTGATCGGATTTGAAATCGAAATGGCTTCCAGCGAAAATCGTGAAACCATCCTGAAGCGGTTTCTTGAAACCGTCGCGAAAGATTATGATTTTATCATTCTGGACTGTCCGCCTTCTCTGAGCCTTCTTACTGTAAACGCCATGACGGCGGCTGATGCGCTTCTGATACCGCTTCAATGCGAGTTTTACGCGCTGGAAGGGGTGGGGCAGCTTCTGGAAACCATGAAACGCATCAAACGGGGGCTCAATACCCGTCTCAAGCTGGCGGGCATCCTGATGACCATGTTTGACAAGCGCACCAACTTGTCTGGACAGGTGATGGATGAAGCCAGAAAATACTTTAAGGAGTTGGTGTTTAAAATGGTTATCCCTCGCAATGTCCGCCTGGGAGAGGCGCCCAGTTTTGGGAAGCCCGTGGTCGTATATGATCCCTCGTCCCCCGGATCCGTTAGTTATATGGAACTGGCCAAAGAAGTTCTGACGATGTCATAGACGCCTGTAGCCCTCCGGAAATGGTTTCTCTTATTCAATTTTCTGAATGTTTATAGTTTCCAAAGATGATTTCATGACAACCAACACACCTTGCGATGAATCGTTCCCTGCAAAGCGAAAGAAAATGGCGCTGGGAAGAGGTATCGAAGCCCTGATTCCGGAAATGGCGTTTTCTGATACGGAAAATGGCGAGTATCTTTCCTGTGATATTCATCAGATTCACCCCAACCCTTTTCAGCCTCGAATGCGTTTCAAGCCGGAAGAACTGGAGGAGCTCAGCCGTTCTATTAAAGAACAGGGCGTGCTTCAGCCTCTGATCGTCCGCAGGGCGGAGACGGGTTTTGAACTCGTCGCCGGTGAAAGACGTCTTCGCGCCGCCAAAATGGCCGGGCTGAGTCATGTCCCTGTTGTTGTCAGGGACGTGCCGGATGCCCAGCTTCTGGAGCTTTCGATCATCGAAAATATCCAGAGGGAAGATCTCAACGCGCTTGAGGAAGCCGAGGCGTATTACCGGCTGATGACCGAATTTGACCTGACGCAGGAAGAAGTTGCGGCGCGTGTAGGGAAAAGCCGCCCCGCCATTGCCAACTTTTTGAGACTGCGCCAGCTTCCTGAACCGATCAAGGTCAGTATCCTCGACGAGCAAATCAGCATGGGGCATGCCCGTGCGCTTTTGGCCGCAGATACTGCAGCGCAGCAGAACGCCGCCTGGAGAGCTGTTATCACCAAGGGGCTTTCTGTTCGTGAAACCGAAAATCTGATCAAGCGTCTCAAAGCGCAAAAACCGGAAGAAGAAACGCCGCTGCCTTCATCCGACGACATTTATCTGAACCGTCTGGCCGATGAGCTTTCCCTGAATTTTGGAACACGGGTGCAAATCACACGTAAAGGTGAAAAAGGCAAGGTGCAAATCGAATTCTATACCAGCGACGATCTGAACCGGCTTATCGCCTTGCTGAAAAAATCCTGAGAGACGGCGCGGAGGGTGTCAGTCCACATCATCATTGACGGCTACAACCTGATTCGTCAGTCCGATCGGCTGGGCAGGTTCGAGCGGCGAACCCTCCAGGCGGGCAGGGATGCCCTTATAGACATGCTGGCGGCTTACCGCAGCGTCAGACCTCACAGGATTACCGTGGTGTTCGATGGTTCTGAAGCTGTGTGCGACCGTCCGCCGCGGGATCGTATTCGCGGTGTCAATGTTATATTTTCACGATACGGAGAACTTGCGGATACGGTGATCAAGCGGATGGCGTCAGTGGAGAAAGATAAAGCCGTTGTGGTATCTTCCGACCGTGATATCGCCCGGTATGCCGCAGGCTTTGGATGCGTTACGATAGATTCGCCGGTATTTGAGTATAAACTCATGATGGCCTTTCAGCCGGACGAGGATGCGCCTGCAGAGGAAAACAGCGGCTGGATTCCAACCACCCGCAAAAAGGGGCCTTCCAGACGTCTTTCAAAACGTGAGCGGCAAAAACGCGTCAAAACATCGAAACTCTGAACACGGAGTAGGGTTCATGAAACGTATCTGTGTCATAGATGGCCAGGGCGGCGGCATTGGCAGCGCCATCATCAAAAAACTGAAAGAAACCTTCGAAGAGTCTGTTGAAATCATTGCGCTGGGCACCAATGCCATCGCTACGTCCCAGATGCTGAAAGCCAGGGCCAACCGGGGCGCTACGGGTGAGAATGCCATTATTCAGACCGTGCAGCGGGTGGATGTCATTGTCGGCCCGCTCAGTATCGTCCTGGCGCACGCCATGATGGGAGAAGTTTCGCCCGGAATCGCTGCAGCAATCGCGGGCTGCCCGGCCCGGAAAATATTGATTCCACTCTCTCAGGAAAACGTGGATATTGCCGGGCTGTCACCCATGCCGCTGCCCAGGCTGATTGATGCACTGATTGCTCAAAATCTAAGTTTGATGATAACCGATGAAAAGGATGTGACCCATGTGTGAAGCGAATGCCTATCTGATTGAAGGTGAAGAAAAGCGTCTTGTTATGGAAGCCGTGGATGTCGTTGAACCGGAAGAGGGTGGAATCCGGCTGATCAGCATCTTTGGAGATCAAAAATTTCTCAAGGCCCGGATTCATGCACTGTCGCTGGTGGATCATAAAATCTTTCTGAAACAGGAATAACGGCTTTGTATTTCATCCGCCATGAAAATCATCATTGCTAAAACCGCGGGATTCTGTATGGGGGTGCGCAGGGCTGTAGAAATGGCTCTCGATGCGCCTTCCAGGCACAGCAATCCCATTTTTACCTATGGGCCGCTGATCCATAATCCGCAGGTTCTGGAGCTTCTGGAAGAAAAGGGTGTGCATATCATCCGGGATATACCGGAAACAGGCGACGGAACGGTGCTGATCCGCGCGCACGGCGTGCCGCCTTCGGTCAAGACGGACCTGCGGCAGGCCGGATTCACGGTCATCGACGCCACCTGTCCGCGCGTCATCAAAGTTCAGACGATTATCCGGAAACATGCCCAAAAAGGGTACGCGGTCATCATTATCGGAGATCGGGATCATCCGGAGGTGACGGGGCTTCTGGGTTTTGCCGGAGACAGAGGATATGTCGCCGGCAACCTCGAAGAACTGGCGTCTCTGCCCGCGTTCGATAAGGCCATTCTGGTGGCGCAGACCACGCTGAACACCCGTCTGTTCGAGGATGTGAAAAGCTGGGTGCAGATGCATCATCCGGATTACGAGTGTTTTCATACCATCTGCGATTCCACGGCGGAGCGTCAGGCCGAAGTTCGGAAAATTGCCGGACAGGTGGATGCGCTGATTGTTGTCGGCGGATGCAGCAGCGGTAATACCCAGCGATTGGCCGAAATCTCTCGCCGATCCGGAATTCCCACATTTCATATTGAAACTGAAGCCGATCTGGATTTCAAAGCCCTGTCCGGAGCGGAAACGATCGGTATCACCGCGGGCGCTTCAACGCCGAACTGGATCATCAACCGGGTTGTCCGCGCGGTCGAGCGAGTGCCCAGTCAGAACGGCGCAGGCGTGATGAGGGCGGTTTTCACTCTTCAGCAGACGCTGCTTATGACCAACGTTTATGTGGCGGCGGGTGCGGGATGTCTGTGCTATACCTGCGCCGCGTTAATGAAAATCCCCAACATCCTGCCTCATGCCTGGGTAGCCATGCTGTATGTGCTGTCCATGCACACACTGAACAACCTTACCGGGCTCAAGTCCGACCGATACAACGATCCGGACAGAGAGGCGTTTTACCACAGACACCGGTTGTTTCTGATCTGTCTTGCCATGTCATCCGGAGCGATGGGCCTTCTGATTGCCTGCACTCAAGGGGCAATGCCGTTTCTGGTGCTGCTCATGATGAGTGTGCTGGGGCTTTCCTATAATCTGAGGCTGATTCCTGAAAGATTTATGATGGCCGGATATTCCCGGATTCGGGATATTCCCGGTTCAAAGACCATTCTGATTGCTGTGGCATGGGGAATGGTGACATCTGCGCTGCCGGCGATGAGTTCAGGAAGGTCGCTGGAACCGGCGGTTATGGTGGTTTTTTTGTGGTCAACAGGGCTGGCGTTTGTGCGTACGGCTTTTTTCGATATCCTGGATATGCAGGGAGACCGGATTGTCGGCAAGGAAACGATTCCGATTCTGCTGGGAGAAGCGCGCTCCATCCGGATGTTGCGAACACTGTTGCTGCTGTTTGTCTTTATGCCGGTTTGCTCCGGTGTGATCGGCGTTTTTCCGCCGCTGGGCTATGGGCTTGCGGTATGTCCCGCGGTGATGCTGCTTCTGGTGAATATCCACGAAAACGGCTTTATGCTTCCGGGTATCCGTCTGGAGTTTCTGGTGGAATCTCTGTTCATTCTGGCGGGCGCGGTAACGCTGCTGTTTGGCGTTTTGCTGCGGTCATGATCCACTTTTGTTCTGTTCTGTGTCTTCAGAGGCGTCATGATCTGTGCTGAAGATCATGGGCCTACTTGCTCAGACATACGGGAGCGGCTCAGGGAGTGGTATGCACATCATCACCGGAAGCTTCCCTGGCGGAAAACCCATGATCCTTATTCAATCTGGGTTTCTGAAGTCATGCTTCAGCAGACCCAGGTCAACACGGTCATTCCGTATTATCTTCGCTTCATCGAACGTTTCCCCACCGTTTTATCCCTTGCCGGCGCCAGCCTTCAGGAAGTGTTGAAGCTCTGGGAAGGACTGGGATACTATGGCCGAATACGCAATCTCCATAAGGCCGCGCAACAGGTGCGTGACAACTTCGGCGGAGCTATTCCGCAGGATTGGGATTCTTTTCGGAAGCTGCCGGGCGTAGGGGATTATATTGCAGCGGCGGTACTCAGCATTGCGCTGAACCAGCCGTATGCGGTAGTGGACGGAAATGTCAAACGGGTGTTGTCGAGGCTGTATCTCATGGATACGCCCGTCAACCATTTCAGAGCTCATGCAATCTATCTTGAACCGGCACGGATGCTGCTGGATACCGGCAATTCCGGGCTGCACAATCAGGCGATCATGGATCTGGGGGCCATGGTGTGCAAGCCTGCCGCGCCCAACTGTGATGTCTGCCCCGTCCGGATGTTCTGCAAGGCTTTTAATTCACGATTGATCGCAGATTATCCCAGGCGTCTGAAAAAGCTGCCGGCGCCCCAGTATCCGGTAGCTGTCGGTGTCGTCTATCGGGAAGATGGCAGGGTGCTGATTACCCGAAGAAAGGCGGATGGGCTGCTGGGCGGGTTGTGGGAGTTTCCCGGCGGAAAGATCGGGAAGACTGAAAGTGCTGAAGATGCCTGCATCCGTGAAATCCGGGAAGAAACCGGAATCTTGGTGCGTGTGCAATCCCGTCTCACACAAGTCAAACATGCCTACACCCATTTCAAGATCGTTATGGATGTGTTCATATGCCGCTATGTGGAAGGATGGATTCAACTCAACGGCCCCAGCGATTACTGCTGGGTGACGCTGGATGAACTGGAGCGGTATCCATTTCCCGGCGCTAACCGGAAATTCATGAGTCTTCTGAAGCCGTGATATATTTCGGGAGATAATCTGACATTACAGGACCTGTGTCATCAGGAGGACGGTATGGATGTCCACGCATTGCATTTTGAACAGGGGCCTATCCGGCCTCCCAGTGAATCCCGGAGCCTGTTGCTTCGGCTTACCCGGAACTGTCCGTGGAATCAGTGTCTCTTTTGTCCGGTGTACAAAGGCCAAAAATTTTCATTGCGACCGCTTGAAGACATCAAACAGGATATTCAGGCGGCGCGGGATATGGCGGACGATATCCAGGCGCTTTCCCATAGCATGGGCAGCGGCGGGGCTGTCAACAACCGGGTGATTTCCCATATCTCCGGCAGTTCTGAATACAGTCACAACTATCGTTCGATGGCTGTCTGGCTGTATTACGGCACGTCGGCCTGTTTCCTTCAGGATGCGGATAACTTGATCCTGAAAACAGACGATTTGGTGGATGTGCTGACGTTTCTGAGAGAGAAATTTCCGGAGATCACGCGCATTACCACATATGCCAGGTCACGTACCGTATCCCGCAAATCTCTGGATGCGTTAAAGCGGATTCGCGCTGCAGGTCTCAATCGGGTGCATCTGGGGCTGGAAACCGGATATGATCCGCTGCTCAAATTCATGAAAAAAGGAACCACGGCAGCCATTCATATCGAAGCAGGCCGAAAGCTGATAGACGCCGGCATGGAAGTGTCGGAATATGTCATGCCGGGGCTTGGCGGGCGGAAGATGTGGCGGGAACACACTGTGGAGACCGCACGAACCCTCAATCAGATCAATCCCCATTTTATCCGCCTGCGAAGTCTTCGTGTGCCCGATCGGGTTCCGCTGCACCAGAAACTGACAACGGGCGATTTTGTCATGCAAAGTGATGATCAGATCGTTGAAGAAATCCGGCTGTTCATTGAAACGCTGGACGGCATTACCAGTGTGGTGACCAGTGACCACATCATGAATCTGCTTGAAAATGTTTCCGGAAAGCTGCCGGATGACAAACCGGCCATGCTGGAGGCTATCCGGGCCTATCAGCAACTTTCAGACGCCGAACGCCTGGTTTACCGCGTTGGCAGGCGAGGCGGCGCGTTTCATTCTGTGGATGATTTTAGGGCGGATACCGAAACCCGCCAAAAGCTTGCTGCCATGATCGAAAGAATCAGGACAGATAAGGGGCCGGAAGGCATTGAGCGTTTTATATCTGAAATGGCGGACAGATATATATGAGGGCTTCGTGTGGAGGCCGCTGTGAGAGGGAATGAATGGTGACACCGGTATACTTTGAACCGTCACAATCTGCGCTTTTTGCCCCCCCACCCCAGCCCTCCCCCGCTGGGGGAGGGGACAAAAGGAAGCACAAGCTGTAGCGATGCACAGTATACTTGTCGGAATTGATATCACTCAAGTTATTTTCCAGAGTGCCGATCTATAAAACGGGGTTCAAGCAGCCCAGGGACTTCTTTGACAAAACAGCAATTCCACACGCATTGATGGTTTATTTCATATTTCTATATGATACCGACAAATGTGTTTTTCGAGAAAGAGGCCATGACTGTTCAAATTCCTAAAATATCCGATATTCCAGAAGCTGAACGAACCCCATTGGTTTTATTGCTTGCGTTGGGCTGGAATCGTCTTTGCGTCGGGCGGATTGTTTGGATGTATAGGGATATAAGTAAGATATAATACCAATATCGGAAACATATTTTCGTAAAAGATTACTATAATTTAACCAATAACTGAAAGCAAAAACTATGAGTACTCTTTTTAGATCATTTCGTCAAAGATATCGGTTGAACGCCACCTATTTCCTCTGTACCCTAGTCGCCATGCTATTTCTGTTGAGAACTGCCTCAGCGGGAGACTATGAGAATTCAATAGGCCAATCGGCGGATAGTGAAGGTTCGCTCCCACTGTCGTCCCCAATGCCGGTTAACCAGTTGCAGGCTGCCGGCCGCGACGATACCGGATCCTCCAAGTCGGATAGTCCTCCGCGATGGACTTTCTCAGCAGACGTCATCATCTTGAACCGGATCGGGGGCGGGAATCAAACACTCGTTGAACGAGTTCCGGGCGACGTGTCATTCTCCAAAGTGCCAAGCACCCCTGGTGCTCAAGTTCTCAACAGCAACGATCTTCAACAAGGTTTTTCCACTGGACCGAGATTAGGATTGATTTATCATGGCGATTCTGGTTACGGTTTGGAATTATCGTATTTCCAAAGCATCGACTGGAACACCAGCAGAGCCATTGGGCCTGACAATCCACCAAACTGGCTGGTGATGAGGGCTCCCGGTAGTTTTTTTCAAACTCAAGATTTTACATACCAGTCAATGGTATGGGATTACGCCACGAATCTTTATAATGCAGAGATCAACATGCGATGGAATCTCAATAGCCGATTAACCTTGCTTTCGGGATTCCGCTGGCTCCAACTGAATGAAAATCTTCAGGGTACATTGACGCCCGCAGATCGCTCTCAGCCTTTGTGGAAGTATAATCCGAATAACAATCTTTATGATGTCAAACGGATTGAAAATATTCCAGGGGCATCGGCACCCACAGGAGGCTTTCCCCCTTTCTGGAATACAAGTACGACGAACAATCTTTATGGTTTCCAGATCGGTGCGGATGGAAAGATATTGCAGCTTGGACGCTTTTCGATTGACGCACTGATAAAGACCGGGATTTATGACAACAACGCAGAAGAATCAACCGGGGTCAGCATCTTTAAGGTCGTGAGACCATCGTTCGCTTCGACTAGCCAGGCCGCATTCGTCGGCGAAGCCGGCTTGCAGTTCAAATATCATGTTATCAAGGGGCTTGCGTTAAAGGTCGGTTACGAAGCGCTCTGGCTTCAAGGCGTTGCTTTGGCGCCTGGACAGATTCAGGAAACATATACGACTTCGCCGGATACTGTGACCGCACTTGGCGTCAATTGCGGGTCCGGTGTGATTTTCTATGGAACCACCGCCGGCTTGGAATATTCGTTTTAAAAGTTGCCGCGTGTAGCGGCGCACGATCCTAACCGGCGGTGCGCGATCTACACATCGGAGAGACGGCCTTGCCTGCGAACTTTTTACAAAGCCGCCTGAAAATCGATTTTTTACGAAGGCATCAATTCGTAACTTCTTAATAAGTTAGAGCATTCCATAAATTCAGTAAGCTATGGACTCTATTAAATCAACAAAAAAAGGAGAACGGCATGAAAATGAAAAAATGTTTTTGGGTAACAGCCTGTGTTTTGATGCTTTGGATGTCCGGCACGGCAAATGCGCAGCCGCAGCCCCCGGTGTTAAGCGTCACGAATGGAAGCTGGATGTATCTCTCCTGGAGCCAGGTCACGGGCGCAACAGGTTATACGCTCTCTTATGCCCCAATGTCCTATACGGGGTCGGCATCCATTGTGCGCATGGATATGGGAACGCAAAACAGCCTGTCGGGTGAGCTTCCGGCCGGCAGCGCCTACTATGTGGCTGTGCAGTCCCGCGACAGCAGTGGCGAAAGTGACTACTCCAACGTTGTCGCGGTGATTGTGGGTTCATACCCTATCGCGCCGGATGTTTTTACGACCGTTCAAAAGACGGTTGTCCCCGTCGCATTGCCTTCGGACACGGTTCAGATTGCCCCGGCCGATCTTTCCCTGTACGATGTTTTCGGCTACAGCGCATGGCAGGAAGGGGCTGGTCTTGCTGCAACAAAACGGACGGACATCATGCCGACGAGTTACTCGAGTGCATCTGTCACCAATGAGGCGCGCCTTTTAAATTTCTTCGCCATGACCGATGTTCATATCGCCGACAAAGAATCTCCGGCCCAGGGGAATTATTACGGCTGGACCGCAGCGTTTGGTGCAGATGCATCAGGCGCTAACCATTCTTCAGCTTATTCACCGGT
The DNA here is from genome assembly GCA_001443525.1 of Desulfobacteraceae bacterium RAAP-1. GTDB lineage: Bacteria > Desulfobacterota > Desulfobacteria > Desulfobacterales > Desulfatirhabdiaceae > RAAP-1. The sequence continues at coordinate 11,320 of LKPX01000105.1, forward strand.
AATCTGCTATACCACCCAGGTACTCGACGCCGCCGTCCAGACGGTCAATGCACTCAACAACCAGAGGGCGTTTGATTTTGGCATTTTTCTCGGCGATGCGATCAACAACACGCAGTACAACGAACTCAGATGGTATATTGATGTTCTGGACGGCAAGGAAATCACCCCCAGTTCAGGCAGCCACATCGGAGCAGACACGATTGATTATCAGAAACCTTACCGGGCAGCCGGACTCAACAAATCCATTCCCTGGTATCAGGTTATCGGCAACCACGATCAGTTTTATATGGGTTCTTTTCTTGAGAATGATTATATCCGTAGTCTGCATGTCGGCGATACAATCCAGAACACCGGCAGTGATATGACCCAGTCCCCAAGCGCCAGTAATCACGGATATTATATGGGCGTTGTTGACGGATCAACGCCTGACGGGATCATCAGGGGTTCAGGGCCGGAAGGAAACTTTGCAACAGCGCCGAAAGTCGTTGCCGACCCGGATCGCCATTCACTCAGCACAACGAACGTCGTAAACAATGTTGTATCCGGATCCTCGACACTCAACTGGATGGATGAGTTCTTCAATACCACTTCGAGCCCGGTGGGTCACGGATTCACGCAGACCAACCTCGACAACGACTTCGCCTGCTATACCTTTGAACCAAAGGCCAATATGCCGATCAGAGTCATCGTTCTCGACGATACCTGTAAGGGAAATGTCAATGCGGAAGTTCCCTATTATGCCCGAGGGTGTCTTGACCAGACACGGTACGACTGGCTCGTCAGTGAACTCGACAGGGGGCAGGCCGATGGCATGCTCATGATCATCGCAGCGCATATTCCGGTCGGGCCTCAAAAGAGTCTCACGGATACAACCCCCTATCCCATTTTCTACAATCCTTCCACCGCCGATCCTCATTCCATTAAATCCGATAATCAATTGCTTGCGACTCTCCACAACTATCCGAATCTGATCTTGTGGATCGCAGGCCATCGTCATATGAACACCATTACGCCGCAACCATCACCTGATTCCGCCCATCCGGAAGACGGTTTCTGGGAAGTTGAGACCGCATCGCTCAGAGATTTCACCCAGGAGTTCCGCACGTTCAATATCGTCCGCAACAGCGACAACACCATTTCAATAATTGCGGTAGATGTTGATCCTGCTGTCCAGGAAGGATCACTCGCAGCGCTGTCACGTTCCAGAGCCATCGGGATTGGAAGAATATTGGGCGGCACCTCCACTTTCACGGATACCACGTCTCATGCCCTCAATGGGGAGCTTGTTAAACAATTGACTCCCGCAATGCAGACGAAGATCGCAAATTATGGAACGCCGATCACGGGAACCAATTGATATTGAATAAAATCAAGTTATGACGGCTTCGTAAAAAGCCCGCATGCTGCGTCGCGCTGCATGCAAACTTTTTACAAAGCCGTCTGAAAATCGGCTTGTTATTCCAGTTCGCATTCAAACTGATACCTTTGTCAGCTTCGCTGTGCCGCGATTCGACGTACTGAATGTACAGTCTCATCGCTGCTCGCTTGCTTTCGCGGTCTCAGTCCG
>LKPX01000106.1 GCA_001443525.1 Desulfobacteraceae bacterium RAAP-1
TCCTTTTTATAGCAGGTTACCATCTTATACTATTGTCCGGATTTTGGGGTCCACTATACCGCCCATTCCGCATTACGCAATTCCCCCGGACGGACAAAGATCAATGGCGCAAGCTGAAGCGCCGCTCGAACAGTGGGCGTGCCCTGGTACCCATCAATAGCCCGAAGCAGCCCCGCCAAGTCGTCAAGGTCAGTAAGCGCAGCAAAATGCTTTGTGTTGTCGCAAGGAGCAAGGGCATCACGAAGCGCTACTGTAGGATCAATTTCACACTTCCCGGATGCAATGGCATACCTGAACACCTGCCCGCAGATCGTCTTGACTCGATGTGCGGTTTCAAATGTTCCCCGTGACTCGATCAGCCGCAGCGCCGCCAAAATTTCCGGAGATGTCAGATTCCGGATAGGCTTGTTACCGATCATCGGGAAAATATCCCGCTCAAGTCGCCTTAAAATCGTACTGGCATATAATGGCGTCCAGATTGAAATGAATTTTTCATGCCATTCACGGGCAACGTTTTCAAAAGTATCGCGGGTTTCTTCTGCCTCGGCTTTTCTGGTGGATGAAGGATTTATCCCTGCTGCCACTTGACTTCTGGCTTCCAGCCGTTTTTCCCTTGCTTTCATCAAACTAATTTCCGGATATGTTCCAAATGATAGAGATTGCTCTTTCCCATTAAACCGGTACCGGAACCGCCACCACTTCTTACCACTCGGCCTGACGATAATACACAACCCATCGCCATCAGATAATTTAAATGGCTTCTCCTGCGGTTTGGCCGTTTTAATTTTTAAATCCGTCAATGGCATGGCTTCTCCTATGGGTAACATCCCCAAAAGTTATGGGGTAACTTTTTATGAGAAAGAAAACCTGTGAATACAGCTTATTATTCAATATTAAGGGTAACCTTATAGGGCTGTTACCCAGTGGTTTTCAAGTTACCCTGAAAGCTACCCTGAAATCAAGTGGATTTTATCGGATTTAGATGGACTTCTTTAGACAAGGAAAAATAAAAAACCCCTTATTTCTAAGGGGTTTATGGACTGTTTTGGACTAACTTGGATTGTGTGCTGGTGGCGATGCAGGGATTTGAACCCCGGACACTGCGGATATGAGCCGCATGCTCTGACCAACTGAGCTACATCGCCATTAGATGACTCACAACAAAACTTTACTTATATGCCAAATAAGCTCTGGTTAGTCAAGAAAAATATCGTATTATTTTTTAGGTGAGAAAGTCGGAATCACTCAGGCTTTCCCACCTGTTTTTTTGATGATTATGACGGTGTAGAAGCGACTACTTCCAGGGTAAATTCATCCAGATTTTCCGGAAGATTTGTAAAGACAATCATGAACGGGATAGCATCGCCCGGCTTGACCTGAACATTGACGTGATTGTCCCCCATATGGTTTTGAAGTCTCTGCTGAATCGCCGCTGCATCCAGATTGCTCTGATCAATATCTGAAAGCATATTTCCACAGAACACGGTTTCTGCTTTCGCCATTTTCTTGTCTTTCGTATAAAGTTTTCCTATAACCTGAATAGCACCGCGATTTGTTGGGTATTCATTCTTCACTTTGCCTGTAATGACAAACAGCTTTCCAATTTTGTTATTGTCAACAAATTTGCTGTTAATATCAAAAGGCGTTATCTTCAAATTTCCTGGATCCTGAACCTTGTGAGTCGGTGGACTCGCAAGGTGAACTCCCATGGAATCAAGCAGTGTGTAGAGGCCATAGCCGCCTGCTCCAATCAATACGATAATCAATATAACCAGAAGAGGCTTATTCATACCTTTTTTAGAAGGCGTTACAGGCGTATCGACATCCTCTTCATTGTCTTCCTCTTCTTCCAGATCTTTTTCAACTATTTTATCTTTTTGAGCCAGCTCTTGCATAACGGCGTTGTCGTGCTGTGGTTCAGGAGATATGGAGCTCGGAATCGGGGGCTTATCCTGAAAAGATTCCTTTTTTCCCATAATGGTTGTGGCTTCGGTGGTATTGGTATCTAGCTGAAGTTCTTCGAAAGATAAAAAATGATCTTCTTCCAGTGAATAATCCGCGTCGCTTCGTGGAATACCGGATTTGTCGGGTTTGCTCTGAATGCTGCTGTCCGGTCGTTCGCCTTTGTTATTGGCGGTGGCAGATGTTTCCTGTTTATCTAGAAAACTTTCCAGATTCGACAGATCAAGTGCTTCAATATCATTGAACGCATCTGGGATGTCGTTTTCAATCGGTTCGGCTGAGGAAGTTTGCGCCATGTCTGTTTTGACGGTATCTTTAACGTTGTTTCCAGAAGCCGATATTTCGTCAATGGAGGTATCCATCAAAAGGTCGGAGATATCAATATCCAGTGAGCTATCAAAATCTTCAAGCGCGGCATCTTGTGCTTCGGGCTTTTCGTGCTGTGTGGAGATAGAAAGTACGGTGGTTTTCTGTTTTTCTTCGGGGGGCTGGAGCATGGTGTCGAGATCGGGGATGTCGAGATCATCGAGCTGCGAAATTGCAGAATCGGCCGTCTGTTTTTCTTCGGGGGGCTGGAGCATGGCGTCAAAATCGGGGATGTCAAAGTCGTCAGGTCGCGGAGCTTCAGTCGTTGAGGCAGGCATTCTTTCATCAGTCCGAGGTTGTATGTCGAGATCCGGAAATTCAGCATCAACGGGGCTTTCAGCAACCGTTGACGCAAGAGGCTGCAGACTGATATCGTCATCCTGTTGGGACAATGACTCACCAGCAAGCGGAATGTCCGTAGAAGGGTATGAAAAATCTGTTATCTCAATCGATGGTTCTTCAGGCGCAGATGAAGGAGGTGTCACAGAAACCGACGGATATACCTTGAATACTCTGGAGCACTTTGAACATCGTACTTTGGATCCTGACGGTTTAACCATGTTATCGTTCAGGTTGAAACGTGTGCCGCATTCCTCACAGGTTACGATCATGTCTTTGCCTCATTGATTAGATTTTAAGGTGAAATATTCCCGGTAATTCCCTGTAGTTTTCAGCATAATCCAAACCATAGCCGACAAGAAACCCATCGGCAACCGTAAAACATGAATAATCAACTGAAATGTCAGTTTCCCGCCTTTCATGTTTATCGATAAAAGCGCAGATACGGACGGATGCCGGGTTCCGAAGCTGAAAATGATTTATGACATAGGACAGTGTATGTCCTGTGTCCACGATATCTTCGACCAGAAGTAAATGTCTGTGTGCCACGTCCATCTGGGTTGGGTGTGTCAGCTTTATGTTGCCGGACGACATGCTGTCACCATAACTGGATACACGCAAAAAATCAATCTGAACCGGAATGGAAACATGTCTGACCAGATCCGACAGAAAAATAAAGGCCCCTTTCAACATACCTATTAGAACCAGATCTTTCCCTTCGTAATCCGTGGAAATATGCTGGGCAACACTTATGACTTTTTTTTGAATTTCTTCAGGAGAGATAATCGGGATAAGTTCTGCCATAATTAAAGTCCTGATTCTGCGAGTTGTTCAACCAGTTTTTTCTGCTCCTTGTTCAGATGTTTCGGCATTTGCACATCTATCTGCACATACAGATCGCCTCGTGTATCTTCGTTCATGTGGGGAAGTCCGTTGCCGGAAAGACGCATCTTGGTTTTATGCTTGATACCTGCAGGCACCTTGAGGCTAAGCTGTTTTCCATCAACCGTTGGAATTGCCAGCGTGACTCCCAGGAGCGCATCGCTCAGTTTGAGGCTGCGTTTAATATGAAGATCGTGTCCTTTGACATCGAACATCTGATCTTCCTGAATTTGGGTTGTAATGTACAAATCACCGGCAGGTCCACCGTAGGGTCCGGGCTCACCCTTTCCTGCAATGCGCAGTTTCTTGCCGGTTACCATGCCTTTAGGAATTTTGACAGTCAGGTTTTCAGACTGGGCGCCATGTTGAAAACGGATTTGTTTGCTGGCGCCAGTCATTACTTCCTGGAGTGTAATCGGCAATTCATAAACCAGATCCGAACCTTTGATTGGTGTGTGTTGTGCAGAAAAATTGCCAAAAGGAGCGCCGCCTTCAAATGAAAACCTGGTGTTCTGTCCCCCTTTTCGTCGCGAAGAAAATCCTGTGCCTCCAAGACCAAAACCTCGAAGAATATTTTCAAAATCAAAATCTTTGAAAATATCTTCCTGAGAGTAACGTTGCTGAAATCCTGTGGAACCAAACGTATCGTATTGTTGGCGTTTTTCCTTATCGCTTAAGACAGCATATGCCTCACTGATCTCTTTGAATTTTTCTTCAGCCGCTTTATCGCCTTTGGCGTGATCGGGATGATATTTCATCGCGAGCTTGCGATATGCTTTTTTGATGTCATCATCTGTAGCGGTTTTGCTGACACCGAGAATTTTATAGTAATCTGTTTCAGCCATCGTGACTACCTCTTCATTCGGAAATCTGTAAGATTTCCGGCAATATGAACCATATGGACATGTATTTTACAATAAGTGTAACGCACTGACATGTCAAGAATATTGATGGAAAGATGCGTCGAACTGTGTCAGATGTTTGGCCAGCGGATAGCGCCTGCCGTATCCAAACGCTTTGGACGTCACTTTCAGGCCGGGAGCCGCCTGGTGACGTTTGTATTCATTACGGTCTATCCGTGAGAGAATGTCTTTGACCAGAGCCGGGGAAAACCCCAAACGGACAATCTCATCGTATCCCTTGAGGTCTTCGATGCTGGCTTTCAAAATGGCGTCCAGAACATCATAGGGAGGCAGATCGTCCTGGTCGGTTTGGTCGGGTTTGAGTTCCGCAGAAGGTGCTTTTTCCAGAATACGTTCCGGGATAACCGGGCGCTGCGCGTTGATATATCGGCTGAGTTCATATACCATCGTCTTAGGTACATCAGATATCACGGCAAGTCCGCCGTTCATGTCACCATAGAGGGTGCAGTATCCGACAGCCAGTTCAGATTTGTTTCCGGTGGACAAAACCAGACAGCCATCCCTGTTGGATAATGCCATTAACAGCGTCCCCCGGATTCTGGCCTGGATGTTCTGCTCGGTAATTCCCGGTGTTTCCTGGCGGGAATCGGGCGTTACAACCGCTGTGAAGGCATTGAAAATGGAGTCGATCGGAATGATGGTCAGGGCGATGTTCAGGCGGTTGCAAAGTTCGGCGGTGTCCTCATAATTGTCCTGCGAGGTGTAAGGGGATGGCATGAAGACCGCGGCGACGTTGTCTCTGCCCAGAGCCATCTCTGCAATCGCAAGCGTCAGAGCGGAATCGATGCCGCCGCTCAGCCCCACGATGGCTTTCGAAAAGCCGCATTTCTGTACATAATCCCGTGTGCCGGTCACCAGCGCCTTCAGGACGGAAGCGCTCAAGGATTCTGCAACCGGATGAATATCATGACAGTCAGGATGTTCCAGATCGACTACCACCATATCTTCTTCAAAATCAGTGGCCTGTGCCGTTAAATTGCCGGATGCGTCAAACGCCAGGCTGGCTCCGTCAAACAGGACGCTGTCATTGCCGCCGACCTGATTGGCGTATATCAGGGAAATACCGTATTTGCGAGCAATGCTGCCCAGCATGTGAAGTCTGAAATTGTGCTTTCCGGCATGATAGACCGATGCGGAGAGGTTAATGATCAGATCGGCGCCATCTTGAACGAGGAGCTCAACCGGATCGATAGGATACATGCGTTTTTGAAAGATATCCTTGTCGTTCCAGAGATCTTCACAGATGGTCAGCCCGATCCGCCGGTCTTTATAAAAAAAAGCCTGGCTTTCCTTGCCCGGTTCAAAATACCGTCTTTCGTCAAACACGTCGTAGGTAGGCAGAAGCCGTTTGTGAACATGGCGCAGCACCTGTCCGTTTTCGAACAGGATGGCTGTGTTGAACAGGGGATTTTCCTTGTCCGCAGGATTGACATCGGCGTATCCGCAGATCACACCGATGCCCTGAATCTGCCGTACTAAATGGTCGAGCGCCTCACGATTCGCACGGATGAAATCCGGGTTCTCCAACAGATCCCGGGGAGGATAGCCGGAAATGACAAGCTCTGAAAATACAACGAGATCACAGCGCCGAGACAAGGCTTCATTTGAAAAGTGGACAATGCGATCACAGTTGTGCGCAAAATCTCCGATGACAGGATTAATCTGGCTGATGGCGATTTTCATGCGGCGGCGCAGGTTCCTTTCCAGAATGGCGACATGGTGCGCAGCCGCTCGATGATGGGCGGAAGTTTTTCAATGATCGTGTCTATGTCAGACTCGGTGTTGTAAATGCTGAGACTGAAACGGATGGTGCCGTGCGCGGCGGTGAAAGGAACTCCCATGGCGCGAAGAACATGCGATGGCTCCAGCGATCCGGAGGTACAGGCGGACCCGGAAGAAGCGCAGATGCCGAATTCATTCATCATCAGCAGGATGGATTCGCCTTCCACAAACTCAAAGGCGATACTGCTGGTGTTGGGAAGCCTTTGCTGTCTGTCGCCATTAATAAAGGTGCTGGGGACTTTCTGGGTAAGCTGCGTTTCAAGTTTGTCTCTCAGTGCCCGGACGCGGGTATTTTCCTCTTCCATGTGGGCTGCCACAAATTCACTGGCCCGTCCCAGACCAATAATGGATGCGGCGTTTTCCGTGCCTCCCCGTCTGCCTTTTTCCTGGTGGCCGCCGATCAGAAATGGAGAAAATTTTGTGCCCTTCCGGACATATAGAGCGCCAATGCCTTTGGGTGCATGCAGTTTGTGACCGGAAAGCGACAGCATATCCACCCTGGTTTTCCGGACATCAATAGGCACTTTACCGACGGCCTGAACCGCATCCGTATGGAATACAATTCCCCGTTCAGACAAAATGGCGGCAATCTCATCAATAGGGAATATAACGCCGGTTTCATTGTTGGCCCACATGAAGCTGGCAATGGCTGTATCCTTGCTCAGGCTGCTGACCAGGAAATCCATGTCCAGCAGGCCCTTGCTGTCCACCGGAACAAATGTCACCCGGTATCCGGTTTTGGCCAGATATTCATAGAGGTTTTTGATAGCGGGATGTTCTACCCGGGAAGTGATGATGTGCTTTTTGTCCGGATAAGAGCGCAGCGTCGCCATAACCGCTGTGCTGTCGCTTTCCGTACCGCAACTGGTGAACACGATTTCTTCGGGGGAAGCTCCGAGAAGCGCCGCCAGTTTTGATCGGGCTTCGTTGATGTACTGTCCTACCGTTCCACCGAAGGTATGCATACTGGAGGGATTGCCGTAATAATCGCTGAAATAGGGAAGCATGGCTTCCACCACTTCCGGAGCCACTCGCGTGGTGGCGTTGTTGTCCACATAAATCGGTTTCATAGACTCACCTCCTCAACGACAAGTTCCGGCGTCACCAGCTCGCGGAGCTTGGTTTCGACATAATTTTTAAGGGTTATCTGGGATTTACGGCAGGACGCGCAGGTGCCCCGAAGCCTTACCTGCACCGTGTTCCCCGATACATCCACCAGTTCGATGTCACCGCCATCCTTATTCAAGGCGGGTTTGATTTCGCGTTCCAGAGTCTGCTCGATCAGTTTGATTTTCTGAATATTGGTCAGCGTCGGCGCTTTTTTTACGGCAGATGACTCCTTTCCCAGAACCGTATTGATGATGGCCTGAATTTTATCATGGCAGTTTCCGCATCCACCACCGGCCTTGATATAATTGGTCACCTCTTCGATGGTGGTCAGATGATTTTCTCTGACGGCCCGTTCGATCTGGATATCAGTAACGCCAAAGCATTCACAGACAATTTCGCCCTCCACCTTTTTTTCAGCGTTTCCCAGATAGCAGGTGATGGCTTTTTCGAGAGCTTCTCTGCCCATGACCGAACAGTGCATCTTTTCTTTGGGAAGCCCGCCCAGGTAGTCGGCGATATTATCATTGGTGATTTTTTCAGCTTCTTCCAGCGTCAGACCGATCAGCATTTCCGTCAAGGCGGAAGACGATGCGATAGCGCTGGCGCAACCGAATGTTTTAAATTTGGCTTCTTTGATACGTTTCTGGTCATCCAGCTTGAAATAGAGGGTCAGTGCATCCCCGCAGGCCAGGGAGCCAACCTCTCCAACGCCATCCGGATTCTCAATTTCTCCGACATTGCGGGGATTGAGAAAATGATCTTTTACTTTATCGGTATATTCCCACATAGTAACCTCCTGAACGATTTACTTTGATGAACTTGCAAACAGGCATGAATCATCGCTTCAGCTTATTTACCCTTTGCCTGTTTTCATGTAAAAAGTCAAACTGCAATGCTGGCACCATATATGAAAACACGTTAAAGATAAAATATAAATCGCATAAGAATCATATAAAAATTCTACCCTGCATGCCGGCTTTGCAAAAAGTTCACATGCAGCGTTTGTGCTGCACCTGTCGTTGCTTGCGAGTTTACCAACAATAAGAATGAATCCATCCAAAGTCCAGTCAGTTCATTACCTGTGAAGATGCGCTGGAATACGGCTTAACGGTATTGACATCAGTCGTTGTCGTCTTATTTTTCAGTCAAATTAATTGAGAACGGGCAGTTGCATACAGAAGATGTACTATTCAACAATCGAAGGAGAGACTGCTGGAACATGACGGACGATATATCCCCTCAAAATGAAGCGGAAGAGCTGCCTGCGGAGGCTGGAGTCACGGACAACACCACGGCGGAGAATCCACTTAAAGATCTTGAAGCCCGATGTGAAACAGCCGAAAAGGAAGCCAAAGAAAATTATGAGCGATTGCTCAGGGTTTCTGCGGAATTCGAGAATTATAAAAAACGGTCTTTGAAAGAGATGGCCGATTATCGAAAATACGCCAATGAGCTTCTGTTGACGGAGCTTCTTTCAATTGTAGATAATCTTGAACGCGCCATTCAATCCACCAGTAATGACGACAGCGCTTCCGGGTGCGTTATTGAAGGTATCGAAATGACACTGAAAGCGCTTCATAAAATATTTGAAAAATTTTCAGTCAAGTTCATCGACGCTGTGGGAAAACCATTCGATCCCAATTTTCATCAGGCGATGATGCAGGAAGCTTCCGAAGATCATCCGGAAAACATCGTTATCCGGGAGTTTCAGAAAGGTTACCTGCTGCATGACAGATTGTTGCGGCCATCCATGGTAGTGGTTTCAAAGGGGGCCGAAACGCCGAAATGATTTCCATGACACGCAGTCCGTCAGCCTTTTCGATGATTCGACTGCAACTGCATACAGAAAAGATTATATATTTCAAGGAGGAGTTATTATGGGTAAAATTATAGGAATTGACTTGGGCACCACCAACTCGTGTGTAGCCATCATGGAAGGTGGTGAGGCCAAAGTATTGACCAATGCTGAAGGTGGGCGCACAACGCCTTCCATTGTTGCGATTTCAGACAGCGGCGAGCGTCTTGTGGGTCAGATTGCCAAACGACAGGCCATTACCAACCCGCAAAACACGGTTTTTGCTGTGAAACGTCTGATCGGACGCAAATATTCGTCTCCCGAAGTTCAACGGGATATCAAGGTGCTGCCTTATAAGCTGGAGGAAGCCAGCAACGGCGACGTCCACATCAATATTCGTGACAAGCATCTGAGCCCGGCGGAGATTTCATCCTATATTCTGGCCAACATCAAGAAAACGGCCGAAGACTATCTTGGAGAACCCGTGTCGGATGCCGTCATTACGGTTCCGGCTTATTTTAATGACAGCCAGCGCCAGGCCACCAAAGACGCCGGCAAGATTGCGGGGCTGAATGTCCTCAGAATTATCAACGAGCCGACAGCAGCCTCTCTGGCCTATGGGCTGGACAAGAAAAAAGAGGAAAAAATCGCGGTATTCGATCTGGGCGGCGGCACCTTCGATGTTTCCATCCTGGAAATCGGGGAAGGTGTGTTTGAAGTAAAGTCCACCAACGGGGATACCCATCTGGGGGGTGAAGACTTCGACTTCAGACTCATTGAGTATCTGGCCAGTGAATTTAAAAAAGATCAGGGCATTGATATCCGAAATGATAAAATGGCCCTTCAGCGCCTCAAGGAAGCTGCGGAAAAAGCCAAAATGGAGCTTTCAACCTCCATGGAGACCGATGTCAATCTTCCGTTTATTACGGCGGACGCCAATGGCCCCAAACATATGAATGTCCGCATTACCCGTGCTAAACTGGAAGCCCTGGTGGCGGATTTGCTGGATAACCTCGAAGGTCCGTGCCGTCTGGCGTTGCGTGATGCCGGCATGGCTGCAAGCGATATTCAGGAGGTGGTGCTGGTCGGTGGTATGACCCGGATGCCGGCGGTTCAGGATCGGGTTAAACGCATATTTGGCAGAGAACCGCACAGAGGCGTCAATCCGGATGAAGTGGTGGCCATCGGCGCAGCGATTCAGGGCGGAGTTCTGGGCGGCGATGTCAAAGATGTATTGCTTCTCGATGTGACGCCGCTGTCTCTGGGTATTGAAACACTGGGCGGTGTGATGACCCGGCTGATTGAAAAGAATACCACGATTCCGACCAAAAAGAGTCAGGTGTTTTCAACGGCTGCAGACAATCAGCCCGCGGTTTCAATTCATGTGCTTCAGGGAGAACGGGAGATGGCCAGCGGCAACAAGACGCTGGGCCGTTTTGAACTGGTCGGGATTCCCCCGGCGCCGCGCGGGGTGCCGCAGGTTGAAGTTACTTTCGATATTGACGCCAACGGAATTGTCAACGTATCCGCCAAGGATTTGGGAACCGGCAAGGAGCAGTCCATAAAGATCACGGCGTCCAGCGGCCTGAACAAGGATGAAATTGACAGATTGATCCGCGACGCTGAATCTCATGCAGAAGAAGATAAAAAGCGTAAAGAACTGATTGAAGCCCGTAACCAGGCAGATACGTTGATTTACTCCACCGAAAAGTCGCTGAAGGATCTCGGAGACAAGGTGGACAGCGCTACCCGAAGTCAGGTGGAAGCGGCGATGACGCCATTGAAAAAGGCCATGGAGGGCGATGACATCGAAGAGATTAAACGTCTGACCGATCAGTTGATGACCGCTTCTCACAAAGTAGCCGAAGCCATGTATCAGAAAGCTTCGGAATCCGGCAATCCTGGCGGCGGATTTACAGGAGGCGGCGCCGGCCCTGAAACCGGCGGCTCTAACGCATCGTCATCATCAAAGTCATCCGATGATGATGTGGTGGATGCAGATTTTGAAGAAGTCAAAGGCAAGAAATAACATCTCGTTAATTCATAACGGTCTTGTAAAAAACAGCTGTGTACAGAAGTGGTGATACTCTCTGTACACAGCTGTTTTGCTTTAGCGGACGACCCCCTGTGTCAGGATAGATGTCGCATCCCGTAAACACAACCTCAGAAATCTGAAAGCCGAAGACCATTACATAAACGCCAAAGCTTCTTTTACGCCCGGTGGATTTGCCGGAAATTATAACGAATAAGGATAAGATTGTGGTTCGCTCCGCTCTCACAATCTATCCTTATTCGTTGGGCTTTTATTTCAAAACAGGAAGAAGCTTCTCTTTATGCAGAATGGCTTTCTGTCTTCCTTTACCGTTTGAATATTCAATCTCAAGGCTATTTATACTCTTATCTAAAAACAAACCAACCAACTCCATTAAAGATAGAGTGTTGGCCTCTATAGAATTGACTTTTACAACTTGATCTCCAAGTTTTATCCCACTCCGGGATGCGGATGAATTGTCCCATATTCCAGAAACAATGATTTTCTTATCTTTCTTGACCAAAGCCAAGCCATATGAAGGAATGTTTGTCTCAAATGGTGTTCCATACGGGGTGAGAATCATTTCTTCCGCAGGGTAATTTAAGGTAACCAAGAATTTTTCGAGAAACTTATTGCCAAGCAGCAGGTGACCATTTTTCAACGAATGAGATGTGGATGGGATATTTCTAAGTTTTAAGTCACCAACTTTCAATTCATCAATTCGCAGTCCATAGTCCTCGTCCGCCATGCCAAACATTCCACCCGTCATACTGCCTTTTGCAGCTATCACATTCCCCTCTTTAAATGAATTGGTTTTCTTGATCACGGATAGAGGTAAAGCGACAATGCCCGGGAACCCTGTATCTATAACCGCTGTGCATTTTATTCTATCATCCACCTCACACTTGATTACGGGAGCGAATCCCATTTTTATATCGCTTTCAAAGGGTATTATTATCTCTTTATTTTGTACCACAGTTTGTTTTTTCTCCCGTGAGAAAGTCAACTCTTTTTTCCGATAATCAATTGTTACGGTGAAATGTTTGAAAAAATTTGAGCCTAAGATTCCGGCTACATTCGGGGCAAACATTTCTGAAAAATCAGTAACACCAGTGGCACAGTTCCGGACTTCCATATTTCCCACCATAACATTGTCCAATTTTACTAGATCGATTGTTTTCGACTTGCCACCTGTACCGTCTGCTTCAACTTCTATTCCTTTTGGTAAATCCAACTCTTTTGCCACCTCTTTCCTAATCATAGTTAAGGCTCCGGTGTCAAAAACGAAGATATATTCCTTTTGAGAATTATTCAGTCTGGCTTTAATAAGTATCGGATGCCCTTCCAGTGTAAACGGGATGACGCTCTCTGTGTAATTATTAGGCACAGACTCACCACCACTTACCAATTTCATAGCTTTAAAGCCGGTACAGCTTGGCAAGAAAACTACTATAACGAATAGAATCAGGTAATTTTTAAAATGATTTATCAATTTATGGTTCCTCGCTGCTTTATGTGGGTAGGTTGAATTTCAATTTACCGTTAAGGAGGTATATCATAGTAATCAGGTATACTTCAAGTTGCATCAAATTGCGGTTTTTTAAAAAGCTGGAATTTTAGGGAAAGCAGCGAATCCAATTCTGATTTGTGGTCTGTATGGGTCTTGCTCAAGCAT
>LKPX01000107.1 GCA_001443525.1 Desulfobacteraceae bacterium RAAP-1
GTGAAAGCAAGCGAGCAGCGATGAGACTGTACATTCAGTACGTCGAATCGCGGCACAGCGAAGCTGACAAAGGTATCAGTTTGAATGCGAACTGGAATAAAAAGTTATGGAGCGACCCATCCCATGATCGGAACGGTGCTGATGCTGTTTTTCGGGCTGCCTTCAATAACCCGGTCGCTGTAGGCCACATAGACCAGGACATTACGCTGACGGTCAAAAAAACGCACAACCTGAAGTTTTTTGAAGATGAGACTGCGCCGCTCGTCAAAGACGCGTTCGCCGTCTTTGAGTTCACCCAGAATTTTGATCGGGCCGATTTGACGGCAGGCGATGCTGGCGTCGCTGGTGTCTTCCGCAACGCCCAGTTCACCTTTCAGTCCGCCGGTCTGTGCGCGGGCGATATGACAGGTGACTCCTTGAACCTTGGGATCGTCAAACGCATCGATGACGATTTTATCGTTGGGCCCAAACCAGCGGAAACGGGTGCTGATGGAGCCGGTTGCGCCTCGTTCCGGACGGCTGAACATCCACCATCCGGAAAGCAGGGCGAGCAACAAAATACCGCTGCCGATGTAAATGCCTGTTTTTTTCATGCGATATCTCCCAGGGAATGTTAAAAATCGATTTTTTTGATGCAAATGAAGGCGTCATCGTTATTTCGTTCTGATATCGTGCATCATTGTCGCTGAAAAAATGAGTGCCTTTCATCACGATCTACGATATAAACAGCGTATCATCACCATGCGGAAACGTCAATTTGGACGACTTCGTAAAAAGTCCGCTTTTCAGGATGCTATCATGAACTTTCCTTCAGCACACCGTCAACGTATTGATCTGCCTTCCGGCCTTTCCATACTTCATGCTAACAGACTTGAGGATTTGCGGCGATTAGCAATCGGATGGATTCGTTCTCATCCGCTGGAACCTCTGGAAAATGAATTGTTTATTGTTCAGAGCAACGGCATGGCGCAGTGGCTCAAACTGGCACTGGCGGATAACAGCGGCTGCGGAATCAGCGCCGCCGTGTCGTTTCAGTTTCCGGCGCGGTTCTTATGGCAGGCGTACAGGTTTGTGCTGGGGAAGGATCATATCCCGCGGGAATCGCCATACGATAAAACACGGTTGGTCTGGAGACTTCTCGGGCTTATGCCTTTGTTGCAGGCGGATCCGCGTTTTGGACCGCTCAGCCGCTTCCTGTCAGATGACAGCGAGCAGCGTAAACGGTATCAACTGGCTTGTCAGCTGGCCAATCTTTTCGATCAGTATCAGGTGTATCGGGCGGACTGGCTGGAGGATTGGGCTTCCGGCGTCGATCAGTTGCGCAATGCGCTGGGAACGCCAACCCCTCTGCCTCCGGAACAGGGTTGGCAGCCGGAACTCTGGCGCAGGATTCAGGGCGATATCCCTTTGCCGCAGCGGAATACCAGTCGTTCCAGCCTTCATCAGCGTTTTTTGAAAGCCGCCGAAACGCTGGACTCCCGGCCTGTCGGTCTTCCTCGGCGTATCCTTGTTTTTGGCATCTGCTCCATGCCCCGTCAGTCTCTGGAAGCCTTTCACACATTATCCAGATACTGCCAGATGCTGTTTTTTGTCCACAATCCATGCCGTCACTACTGGGCGGATATCATCGAAGATAAAGATCTGCTGCGAATCGAGAGCGCACGCCACGCTCGAAAACCCCAATTGCCATCTGCCGATACCAGCCATGAGCTTCATCAGGAGGTAAACCCGCTTCTGGCGGCCTGGGGAAAACAGGGGCGGGACTATATCGGGCTTCTGTACGGTTATGATCAGCCTGAGGCCTATCGCAGCCGTTTCAGAGAAATCGATGTGTTTACCGATATTATCGTGGATGGCTCCCGGAATTGTCTGTTGCATCAGGTACAGCAGGCAATTCTGGAGTTGCAGCCGCTGCCGGAAGATACGGAGGCGAAACAGGCCGTTGACGCAAACGACACATCCATTACATTTCAACTGGTTTACAGCCGCCAGCGGGAGGTGGAAATTCTCCAGGATCAGATGCTGTCGTTTTTTTCGGATATTGAAGGTCTGGTCCCTCAGGATATCATCGTGATGGCCCCGGATATTGAGGTGTATGCGCCCCATATCGAGGCGGTTTTTGGAAATCTCCATCCTCGTGACAGGCGTTTTATCCCGTTTACCATTGCAGATAAACCGGAGCGTGGCGGCATCTCACTGCTGGCGGCGCTGGAAAAACTGCTGCATCTGCCGGATTCGCGCATGACGGTCAGTGATATGATGGATTTGCTGGAAACGCCGGCGTTTCGGAACCGTCTATGTGTGACGGAATCCGATCTGTCCGAAATTCACCGCTGGATTCAGGATTCCGGGATTCGTTGGGGCTTCAGCGCGGCGCAGCGTCAGGAATTCGATCTTCCGGAGGCGCTGGAGCAAAATACCTGGCGGTTCGGCCTGGATCGCATGCTGTTGGGATATGCCGCCGGCGCCGGCGCATCCTGGAAAGGCATTGAACCCTACGATGAGATAGGGGGGCTGGAAGCTTCGCGGATAGGGCCGCTTGCAGTCATTCTGGAAAAACTGGAAATATGCCGGCAGGCGCTGCGCAGGGATGCACCGGCCTCTGAATGGGGGCATCGCATCCGAAAGCTGTTGACCGATTTTTTTCTGATGGAAAGCAGTCAGGAACAACTGTTTCAGAGGTGTGCTGAAGACGTGCTGGCGGAGTGGGAAAACGCATGTGCGGATGCGGCGCTAAGCGAGCCGCTTTCCCTGACGGTGGTGCGGGAAGCGTTTCTGTCAGCGTTGAAGGATTCCAGCAAGTCGCAGCAGTTTTTGGCGGGTATGGTTAATTTCTGTACACTGCTGCCCATGCGCGCTATTCCTTTTAAGATCGTGTGTTTGCTGGGAATGAACGATCGCGACTATCCCAGAAGCCGTCCGCCATTTGATTTTGATTTGATGTCCGGATGCTACCGTCCCGGAGATCGCTCCCGGCGGGAAGATGACCGTTATTTGTTTCTTGAGGCCCTGCTTTCAGCGCGGGAAAGGCTCTATATCAGCTATATCGGACGCAGCATCCGGGATAACAGTATCCGCATGCCGTCGGTGCTGGTAGGCCAGTTGCGGGATTATTTGACCGCCGGCTGGCGGATTAAGGAGGATATTTCCGGCAAGGGTGGCGGCGCAGGGCAAAGCCTTCTGGAACAACTGACCTGCCGGCATCCGCTTCAGCCCTTCAGCAGCACTTATTTTCAATCGGATCCCAAGTACTTTACCTACGCCCATGAATGGCGGCGCACTTTGGATGCGCCAAAATCCGTGCTTCAGGATAATGAACTGCCCCCGCCTGCGGATTGGGGCAGCCTTAACCTTGCTACGCTGATTCGTTTTCTTAAAAATCCGGTGGCGTTTTTTTTCAATCACCGGCTCAACGTGTATCTGGATGACGATGATACGGCCACCGAAAATCTGGAGCCGTTTGCGCTGGATCGCCTGTCACCGCATCGCTTCTGTCCCTTTCTTTTAAACGCCGTGCTGGCGGCTGAGCCGGACAAGCGTTCCGATGCGGTGAAACAGGCGGCAGAGCGCTTGCGCCGCAGCGGTCAGCTGCCTCTGAAGGGTATTGGGGAAATGGCCATAGATATTCTGACAACGACGGTACTGTCGCTTCTCAGTTTCTATCAGCAGCTGCGCGATCAATGGCCCAGTGATGCAGCGCCGGTTGAGATCATCCATGAATTCAAAATTCCTGATTGCGATGCTACGGTTATGGAAGACTGGCTGAACGGGTTGTGCATATCAGGAATCGCGGAAAACGCATATGCCCGGTGGGAGTTTTATTGCGGCAATATTACAAGCGGCGGCAGTATTTCAAAATCCCATGCGATGACAGGGCTTTGGGTGCGCCACCTGGCCGGTTGCGTCCGAAATCTCAATTTAAGCAGCTATCTGATAGCGTCCGACAACGTGGTCATGTTCAGTCCGATAAATGCGAAGGACGCTGAAGAGCAGCTGAAGGTCATCATTGCGCACTGGTGGCTCGGACTTCGTCAGGTCCTTCCGGTAACGGCCAAAACAGCCGTTGCTTACCTGAAGCCGCTGCAATCTGGAAACAATTCCGAGGCGCAATTGAGCCAGGCTGAAAAAGCCGCCCGCGGGGCCTACGAGGGGAACGGTTTCAACAGTAATGGTGAGTTGGGGTACAGTCGTTATCTGCAAAGGGCGTTTCCGGATTTTGCTGCGCTCTGGAGCGCCGAAAACAACCGTTTTACCGCTTTGGCGGAGGCTCTTTATGCGCCGATGCTTCGATCAATAACTATCATGGATACATAATCCGGACGCTGGTATCCGGTGAATTGAATTTTACTGTCAATTGCGATATATACGCTGACTGTTGTAAGACGTTTCGCTGTTTGTGACGGCAGGCGAAGAAGGGAGGCGGCAAGAACACATGTCCGCCTCTGAATCACACTAACCAGATGAAAGGAGTTGCAGTGATGAATCGAAAGTGGATGTGGGTACTGAGTATTTGCGCTGTGGTGATGCTGATGTTCGGAACATCGGGATACGCCGAGGAACTTAAAGCCGGGATGAAAGCTCCCGACTGGTCGTTCAAGGATGCAGACGGAAAAGCCTTTACAATGGAATCCTGGGGGGGGAAAGTGCTGCTCATCAATTACGTCAATCCCGACTATTCGGATGAGAACAATCATTTGAACGACGCCATGAAAAAAGCCAAGGATCAGGGGCTGCTCAAAGATGCCACCTACAAGGGTATCGGTATCGCCGACTGCAAAGCCACCTGGAAACCGGATGCGTTGATTCGGATCATCGCCGCCCATAAGGCCAAGAAATACAAGACCACCATCCTGTTCGATTACAACGCTACCCTGCGCAATGCCTGGGGACTGGGAAATGAGGCGAATATGATTCTTCTCGACAAAAACCGGGTCGTCAAAGCTATCGCGCGGGGCCGTGTACCTGACAGCGAGGTGGCGTCTCTGGTAAAGATGGCTATTGACCTGCAAAACGAATAGGCATCAACGCTGACGGCTTCGTAAAAAGTCCGCACGCTGCGTTGCGCCGCATCTTTCGTCATTTCTGGGGTTTTTACCTGAGAACCCCGGTCGGTGGGAATAACAGCGTTGGCCGGTCAAAGCGTAAAGCTGTTGTTCTTTCCCAAATTAAATGGGCCTTTACAATCAAAGGCCCATTTAATCCGACACGTCATACCTGTTTGTCAATCTATTCTGAAAAATTGAGGCACTTTTTTGCCCTTATAATGTGGGAGCTAACAGATGGTGAAGTTCGGATTAAAGCTCATGTCTTCCTTCGCTACTCTCTACGACGCCATGCTGGCGTAGTAGGGTGATGGCACCGTCGGGTACGCCCTGAATACATGCACGAAAACCGCTCCTGTCTTGTCCCGCACGGCGCGGCTCTCCTCATCGTCCATCTCGCCCATGATCTGCAAAAGCGCCTCGAAGGTCTTTTCAATAGTCACCCGATCCTTCTCGCGGTTGTACTCGGCGATCCGCTCGTTCAGATCGCCGACCGCCACACCAAGCTTGTCGCCGCGCGCATCGTAGTAGAGTGGCACCGTGGCCTTGTCCTCTACGGCTCGCTGGAAATCGTAGGTGGAGACGTAATTGCCGAACACCCGCCGGGTGATTTCGTCGTCCTTAAAGAGCGGCGTGCCGGTAAAGCCGATATAGCTGGCGTTGGGCAGGGCGTTGCGCATGTTGAGCGCCAGCGTGCCGTACTGGGTGCGGTGGGCCTCGTCGGTGATGACGATGAGGTCATCACGCCGGGAGTAGGCTTCACCTTCGCTAACTGTCTGATTGAATTTCTGGATCAGCGAGAAGACATGCGATTTGTGCTGGGCCAGCAGCTCGGCGAGGTGTTCGCCGCTCGCTGCCCGGCACGGGTCGCGGTCGCGGTCGTTGTCCACCACGCCGCATCCGGCAAAGGTCTTATAAATCTGCGTGTCCAGGTCGTCGCGATCGGTGAGGATCAGAAAGGTGAAGTTGCCGCCCAGCTTGCGATGCACCTTGCGGGTGAAGAGTACCATGGAATAGCCTCTTGCCCGAGCCCTGGGTATGCCAGAACACCCCCAGCTTTCCGTTCCTGAGCTTGCGGTCGCGGACCGCCTCGATGGCCCGGTTGACGCCGAGGAACTGGTGGTTGCGGGCCAGGATTTTTCGAGGGTTCCCGGCCGAGTCGTCGAAAACGATGAAGTTCTCCATCAGGTCCAGGAAATTGGGGCTTTCGCGCACACCCCCTTGAGCAGCGTCTCCATAGCCACGACGCCCGGCTGATCCTCGGCCAGGCGTTTCCACTCGTTAAAATGCTCGAACCGGCTGGTGATCGAGCCGAGCTTGGCATCCACCCCGTTGGCCAGCACAACAAAAGCGTTGTGATGAAACAGATGCGGGACGGTGTCTTTGTAATCCAGAAAGTTCTGCTCGTAGGCGGCGCGGATATCGCGGCTGACGTTCTTCAGCTCCATGAACAATAGCGACAGACCGTTGACGAACCCGACAATGTCCGCCCGGCGGCGGTACAGATCACCCCGCACCCACAGCTCCCGAACGCAGAGGAAATGATTGTTCTCGGGAGCATCGAAATCGACCACCCGCAGCCGCTGGCGCACCCGTTCGCCCTTGTCGTTGCGGAAGGTGACCTGCACCCCGTCCTTGACCAGTTCGTACTTCTCGCGGTTGGTGGCAGCCAAGGTCTGGGAGGTGGATATTGTAACGATCTGACGAACAGCATCTTCATAGGCCGTGGCAGGCAGGCCAGGGTTCAACTCCTCGATCTTCACCCGCAAGAAGCGGGTCAACACCACCTCGTGATCCGATTTCCGGCCCAGCAGACTGTCCGGCCCGAAATCCTCGTTGTTGTAGGCGACCACCGACTCCCAACCGAGCTCCTGCTCCAGATACTCGGCGGTGGTCTGCTGGACGAGAGTGTCTTCGGTGTAGGGGGCGGGGGTCATTCAATTGCCTCCCCTTTTCGAGGCGGCTTCAGCTTCTTGATGTCCTCTTCCAGCTCCTTGAGGCTCTCTTCATGCTGGATACCCCGCTGCGATTCCCGAAATTTGTCATACTCCAATGCGGCTTTTTCCTGGGCCATCTGGTGGCTGATTTTGCCTGCATGAGTCAGTAAATCCCGGCCATTGAGCTGAATAATGGCATCCAGCCGTTGAATCCAGTCTGCCATGTGCATGGGAATTCTCTGCTGGGCCATGGTTTCGGCAAAGGCGAGGTATTGTTCCACCAGCAGGCCGAGCAGCTTCATTTCATCCTCGGCAAGGTAGTTCTTGGCGATGCTCGCATCGCTTTTACGTACCGCCAGATCACCTTGCTTGTCGAACGACTGCATACCCATCAGGGGCAGCGCGGCGTCGGCCCGGCGATACACCAGCTCAGCAGCCGCTTGCCGGTTGATGGCCCAGAGCAGCTTGTTCTGCACTACCTTGAAAAACTCGACGGTCTTTTCGTCCCTGGGGTCGTAGTCGATGCTGGTGGTATAGATATCCTTGATTTTCTGATAGAAGAAGCGCTCGGAAAGGCGGATTTCACGGATGCGTTGCTGCAGCTCCGTGAAATAGGCCATCGAGTTGCCCGTTTTAAAGCGCTCATCGTTCAGGGCAAACCCCTTGACGATATATTCCTTCAACCGCTGGGTGGCCCAGATGCGAAATTGAGTGCCCTGGTGGGATCGGACCCGGTATCCGACGGAGATGATCACGTCCAGGTTGTAAAACTGAACGTCTCGGGACTGGGTTTTGTCCGGCATGGCGCCATGTCGAGTGGTTGTCCGGAAATTCCGGACAACCACTTCCTCGTCCAGTTCGCCTTCTTTGAAAATATTGCGGATGTGCTCGGAAATCGTCTTCTTGCTTTTGCCGAACAGTTCCGCCATGTGCTCCTAGGTCAACCAGACCGTCTCGTCTTCCAGTCGGACATCGATTCTGACTTTGCCGTCGGCGGCCTGGTAGATAAGAATTTCCGAATCTTTCATGCCGCTGGCTCCATGCTTAAAAGGTCACTTATCGGGTCAGCATGACCTGATAAAATCATTCCGTCCGTGTTGGCAAAGGCCGCCATTTCCGAGGCCAGGGAGTCGGCTTTCTTCACATCCGCCTTGAACTGGCGGGAGGAGTCTTCACCAAGGGCGATTTGGGAGAGGAGGTCGGATCGTTTCATACCATCCATGCCTCCACGCCATATTCGGTTATCGGTTCCCGGATTTGCGTAGAGGCGGTTCGCGAACCGCCCTTGCCTGCATTCAATGAATCATATTCCCATTGCACGGGATTGTCATGGATATATTCCCGGATACGGTTCAATTCCGGTTCATTACGTACAATATGTTCCCAATAATTGCGTTGCCACAATTTTGTGCCGGGGGTTTGCCGTAATTCGTTGATACGTTTGGTGACGGCGGATTTGAACCCCGCCATCAAAGATCCCAGGGATTTTGGTTGCCGATACAGACTGTGGAGGTTTGACGATTGTAGGGGCGCACGGCTGTGCGCCCCTACATCGGGACGATCGTGGCTCATACCGCCACCTCCCCGTTCATCAGTTTGGGCAGGAGGAGGTCGCGGGCTTTTCGTAGGCTTCGAACCTGCCCAGAAAGGTTATCAATTTGAGCAAGCATTGGGGATACATGTCCCATAAAGGCTATAATCAGCTTTTCGTCTGGCACGACAAGTTGGCCCGCAGGGTGTCCGCCGCGCTCCAGAGCCGCTTTTCAATGGCTTCGATGTGTTCAAGCTGGGCCATGCTTACGCTTTCCTTCCTGAGTCAGACCGGTAAGTTCCCGAAGCTCACGGACCAGCCTCGCCATGTTGTATTGTTCATCCAATGAATTTTTCCTTGCTGAATCTTCTGATGTACTGACGGCGCCATTCATAACGCCCGATTTATACTTTGAACCGTCACAATCTGCGCTTTTTGAACCCCCGCCCCAGCCCTCCCTCGCTGGGAGAGGGGGCAAAAGGAAGCGCAGGTTATAGCGATACACAGTATATCACTTGATAAATCATCCATAGCGCCGAAAATGTCAAGCGTGACCTTGAAATCCTTATGGAAATTTTCGTGCGACACGGCAATTTCAAATTTCCCCGACACTTCTCTCAGAAAACCATAAAGAAAAGTCCGATTTCGGCATAATGCCGCAATCGGGCTTTTTGCATAGTTTGCTGTGGGTCAGCAGTTATTCCATTGGGGTCAGCGGATGGGCTTTCAAGTATTCCAGGCGGTTCAGACCGTTGATGAAGGCCTTGGCGCTGGCGGTGATGACATCCGGATCTGCGCCCCTGCCCATGGCTTCGAGGCCGTTTTCCCGCAGACGCACCGTCACTTCGCCCTGGGCGTCTGTGCCGCCGGTCAGCGCATTGATGGAAAATCGCAGCAGTTCCGAATTGGTTCCCGTGAGTTTGGCGATGGCCTGATACACCGCATCGATCGGGCCGTTGCCGTATTCCGCGCCCTGCACCGGCCTTCCCTGGATCATCATCCGGATACTGGCCATCGGCAGCACGGTATTGCCGCTGGTGACATGCAGATAATCCAGAGCGAACACATCATGACTTTGCAGGATGCCCTCGGCGATCAGCGCCTCCAGGTCTTCGTCCACCACGTGTTTTTTCTTGTCCGCCAGATCCTTGAATTTGGTGAAAATCAGTTGCAGTTCTTCATCGGACAAATCATATCCCATATCTTTCAGATGCGAGCGCAGGGCATGTCTTCCGGAATGCTTTCCCAAAACCAGCTTGTTCATATTCAGGCCGATGGTTTCCGGTTTCATGATTTCATAGGTCATGGGATTTTTCAGGACGCCGTCCTGATGGATGCCGGCTTCATGGGCAAACGCATTGGCGCCGACCACCGCCTTGTTGGGCTGTACCGGAATACCGGTGATCATGCTGACCAGGCGGCTTGTCGGATAAATGAATTCTGTCTGGATGTTGGACGTAAACGCCAGAAAATTGGGCCGTGTGTGCAGCGCCATAACCACTTCTTCTAAAGACGTATTACCGGCGCGCTCTCCGATGCCGTTGATGGTGACTTCGGCCTGACGGGCGCCGGCGGAAATGGCGGCCAGGGTATTGGCGGTGGCCAGCCCCAGATCGTTATGACAATGGACGCTCAGCACCGCTTTATGAATGTTGGGGGTATGGGCCATGACATACCGCACCAGTTCGGCGAATTCTTCCGGAATGGCGTATCCCACGGTGTCCGGAAGATTGACGGTGGTGGCGCCGGCTTCGATAGCCGCCTCAAATATTCGGCATAAAAAATCCCGATCGCTGCGGGATCCGTCTTCGGATGAAAACTCTACGCGATCTGTCAGCGAACGGGCGTAGGTGACAGCCTCTATAGCTGCTTTCAACACTTCTTCACGATTCATCTTCAGCTTGTATTTCAGATGGATATCCGATGTTGCAATAAAAGTATGAATCCGAGGGAACGCCGCATGCTGAATGGCTCCCCAGGCTTTATCGATGTCGTTTTTGGCGGTGCGGCACAGAGCGGTAACCTCTGTGCGTTTCAGGTGCCCCGCAATGCGGGAGACTGCTTCAAAATCGCCTTCGGAAGCCGCTGGAAAACCGGCCTCCAGCACATCCACCCCCAGCTTTTCCAACTGAGTGGCCAGACGCAGTTTTTCGCTGGTATTCATGCTGGCTCCGGGAGATTGTTCGCCGTCTCTTAAGGTGGTATCGAAAATAATGATGCGTTCGGTCATGGTATTACTCCTTGTATGGTTGATGTCTGTATGACGGAAATCACGTTTAAAATGTCATGCGTTTTTATCGACAGCAAAGAAAAATCCATGGCCAAGCATGGGCCGCAGGACAACGGCACCCATTGATCCTGCGGCATTATTGGCATCCTTTTTTTTCGGCATGTGACTGCTCCTGTGGTGGTATTTCTCAGACGGTTCCCTGCGACAGTTTGTATTGAAAGCTGTCTTCCAAGGCGTTCCAGCTCGCTTCAATAATATCTTCAGACACGCCGATGGTGCTCCAGACATGGTTTTGATCTCTGGATTCAATAAACACCCTGACTTTGGCCGCCGTGCCGGCGCGGCCGTCGATCACCCGGACCTTGAAATCCACCAGACGCATGTGATCTAAATGCGGGAAGAAATTGTCCAGCGCTTTCCGCAGGGCGTTGTCCAGCGCGCTGACAGGGCCGTTGCCTTCGGCGGCCGTGATTTCCTGCCGGCCGTCCACGGATATCTTGATGGTGGCGTGTGCGGTGCAGGGCTGATTTTTGTCCTTTTCGATAGTAACACGAAAAGATTCCAGCTCGAACAGCGGATGAAACTGGTCTGTCAGCTTTTCCAGAAAAATCTTGAAGGATCCGTCCGCGACATCGAACTGATAGCCTTCCTGCTCCATCCGCTTGATTTCTGAAACCACTTTCTGACGATCTGACCCGTTCAGCTCAACCCCCAGCTCCCTGGCCTTGTATTCCACATTGCTTTTTCCGGAAAGATCAGACACCAGCACTTTGCGCTTGTTACCGACCAGACCGGGGTCGATATGTTCATAGGCGATCGGGCTTTTCATGACAGCGTTTACATGCACACCGCCCTTGTGGGCGAAAGCGCTTTTGCCCACAAACGGCATACTGTTCTGTGGCGTCATGTTGGCGGTTTCACTGACGAAGCGGGAAAGCGTTTTAAGTCTGGACAGGCTGTCTGCAGGCACACATTCCCGGTTCATCTTAAGGTTCAGGATCGGAATGATGCAGGTGAGATCCGCATTGCCGCAACGCTCTCCGTATCCGTTGATGGTGCCCTGAACCATCGTTGCGCCGGCGTGTACCGCGGCAATACTGTTGGCCACGGCAAGGCCGGAATCGTTGTGGGTATGGATACCGATTCTGGGGATATCCTCCCGTCCGCATTCTCCGGCGCGCCCTGCCAGAAACTGCCTTACCTTGATGACGACAGGCTCCAGGTCAAACGGCAGCGAACCGCCGTTGGTGTCGCAGAGTACGATGCTGTCCGCGCCTCCGGACATGGCGGCTGTCAGGGTGGACATAGCGTAGTCCGGATTGGCCTTATAGCCGTCGAAAAAATGTTCGGCATCGTAGATGACCTCACGGTGATGCTGCTTCAGATATGACACCGTATCGTGAATCATGGCCAGATTTTCTTCCAGGGTGTTGCCCATGATCTTGCCGACATGCAGATCCCAGGACTTTCCGAAAATGGTCACAACCGGGGTTTGGGCTTCCAGAATCGCCTGAATATTGGGATCGTCTCCTGCTGCAAATCCGGGTTTTCGGGTGGATCCGAAAGCCGCCAGCCTGGCCTGTCTGAATTCAATCTGCTGCGCCAGTTCAAAAAACAGCATGTCTCTGGGGTTGGACCCCGGCCATCCGCCTTCGATATAATGAACGCCGAAATCATCCAGTCTCTGGGCGATCAGGATTTTTTCTTCAGCCGAAAAACTGACGTCTTCTCCCTGAGTGCCGTCTCTCAGCGTGGTGTCATACAGCAGAATCGGTTCCATGGAATATTGGTTTCCTTGAATTAAAGTTGACGACTTCATAAAAAGTCCGCCCTTGCGGATTTGCGTGCCTTGCCTGCGAACTTTTTATTCCAGTTCGCATTCAAACTGATACCTTTGTCAGCTTCGCTGTGCCGCGATTCGACGTACTGAATGTACAGTCTCATCGCTGCTCGCTTGCTTTCGCGGTCTCAG
>LKPX01000108.1 GCA_001443525.1 Desulfobacteraceae bacterium RAAP-1
AGTTGAGTGAGTTAGCAAAATCAACCATACCAAATTTGAGGCCGCTTTTCAATTAAAATAACTATTATTTCATGTGGTTATATTTGATTTCCATGTGCGAAACTTTAGTTTTTATTATTCCTACATTTTTATTAATGTATTCAAATGGCAGAATAAAATTAGGCATTTTTATAGCCATTATGTTTGGGGCTATGGCATTAAGCTATTCAACGTCAAATCTTCAAATGGATTATGCAGGCAGATTCGCTTTTCATATCTTTGCTCCAATATATGTTTTTTGGATATATTTCACATCAAAACTTGATGGTCATGTTTTTATCTCATTGCATGATGATTTTATGGATACCGTGTCAATTAAGCAGAAGCAGTTTTTTACTCTTATATCGTTTTCTTTTCTTGCTGTATTTACCTATATTAGTAGTTCTGGCCTGCCACATTTAGTGACATATTATCAAAGAGCTTTACACTCTCATGCTGAACTTGGGAAAGTAATAAATAGAATATCAGAACGATACGGTATTCGATCGATTGCTATTGGAGATGCAGGAATGGCCCCGTATTACTCTGATATAAACGTTCTAGATATTGTGGGTTTGGGGAGCTCAACCGTTGCCAGACATGGCATAAGTCCATCCATTTTAGATAAATATCAAGTTGATATAATAGCGTTTTTTGCCAGTAAAGACGGGATTAGACTTAATGATTACAATCAGCAGATAGTATATGATTGGGCTGTATCAAATAAATTTAAAGAAATTGGAGACATATATTGGCAGCGAGATTATATGCTCAGAGTTTATTCAAGGAATAATATATATGAGATAGATAATCTTTGCAAAATGAGTAAATATTTTAATAATGTGCCAAATTGGAAATTGCTGAAAGAGACAGTATGCTATCCACCATGGAAATATTGGATTGGATAAAAATGCGCATCACAAGCAAGCCACGACGAGTGAGACATGTTTATCGCACATGGTAACGACAAAGGATACAATCCTTGCAGGTTTTTTGTAAAGATGTCAATTTCAAGAATACATAAGGAAAACCCACATGACAATTCATCCCGATTTACTGAAAATACTGGCATGCCCCAAATGCAAAGGGGAAATTCATTTAAATGACACCGGCGATGGTCTGATCTGCGACCGGTGCAAACTATTGTATGAAATCAAGGATGACATCCCCATCATGCTGATTGACGAAGCCAAACCGGTTGCCTGACGCCCATATGAGCCTTCCACAACCTCCCAAACCGGCAAAACTGATTATCGGGCTATTCACCCATGACCAGGAGCTTGCTTCCACAATAGCGCCTCTTCTGGTGGAACAATTCGGGCCTCTGGATATGGTCAGTCCGTGGTTTCCATTTGATTTTACGGACTATTATGAAAAAGAGATGGGCTCGCCACTGTTTCGGCGTCTGCTGGTATTTAAATCTCTGATTCAGCAGGACACACTGGCGGATATCAAGCTGGCCACCAACGCTGTTGAATCACAATTTACCTTAAACGGCTGCAGACGGATCAACATAGACCCCGGCTATCTGCTCCTGGAGCGGCTGGTGCTGGCCACCGGAAAGAATTATGCGCACCGGATTTATATCGGCGGCAACATCTATGCAGATCTGACCCTGATATTTCATAACAATGACTTTCAGCCTCTGCCCTGGACGTATCCGGATTACGCACATGATGCCATCCGGAATTTTCTGATGATGGTGCGTAAAAAATACAAGATGGATGTAAAGGATGTCGATGACGCCACCTTATAAAAGCAGTATATTTCCGGACAGCCATTGCAACTTCAATATCACAGAGGAAAAACGGAATCTTTTGTGCGAGAATACCTGGAGCGGAGTCTGACGATGGATTTTAATCCGTGCATGAAGCACAAGCTCATACGAAAGATGGTGCGGGAATTCGCCGAAACCGAAATTTCCCCCATCGTCCATGATATAGACCATGAAAGCCGTTTCCCGTGGGAAGTGGTGGAAAAAATGCGGCCTCTCAATTTTTTCGGTCTTCAGATCCCTAAAGCCTACGGCGGCGCGGAAGTGGACAGCATCAGCTACGCCATCATCATCGAAGAGCTTTCCCGTGTCAGCGCGGCCGTCGGGCTGTGCGTCACCGTTCACAACAGTGTGGGGGCATATCCCATTGTCCGGTTTGGAACCGAAACACAGAAAAAACGCTTTTTGCCATCTCTTGCCTGCGGTGAACGTATCGGCGCTTTTTCCCTTTCCGAAGCCAATGCGGGCTCCGACGCCGGTGGTGTCGAAACGTATGCCTTTCAAGATGGCGACGACTATATCATCAATGGCACCAAAATCTTTGTCACCAATGGCGGCATCTGCGGTTTGGCATTGATATTTGCGGTTACTGATGCCACCGGACGTTCGGGTCGAAACGCAGGAGTGTTTATGGTGGAAAAGGGGATGCCGGGATTTTCCGTCGGGGAGATCGAAGACCTCTGCGGTATGCGGGCCAATCCGGTATCTTCACTGTTTCTGGAGGATTGCAGAGTTTCCGGAATCCATCTGCTGGGTCGCCCCGGCGATGGTCTTAAAATCGGGCTTGCGGCCCTGGATACCGGCAGAATCGGCATTGCGGCTCAGGCGCTGGGAATCGCCCAGGGCGCTTTTGACGCGGCGCTGAAATATTCCAAAGAGCGTCAGCAGTTCGGGAAATCCATCTCTTCATTTCAGACCATCCAGAATTATCTGGCGGATATGTCCACAGAAATCGATGCCGGACGGCTCCTGCTTTACAGGGCGTGCGCGTGCAAAGATTCCGGAAATTCTTTTGGTCCTGAAGCCGCGAAGGCCAAACTGTATTGCAGCGCGCTGGCAATGCGGGTTAGCAGCCTGGCAATTCAGATTCACGGCGGGTATGGCTACAGCAAGGAATATGATGTGGAACGGTATTTCCGGGACGCCAAGGTCACCGAAATTTATGAGGGAACCAGTGAAGTCCAGCGCATGGTCATATCTCGATCGCTTTTGAGCCGGCCGGTATGACATGAGGAACAGATGATGCTGAAAGTTGTTGTATGTATCAAACAGGTACCGATGGTAACGGAACTTCCGTGGGATGCCAGCACCGGCAGTCTGAAGAGAAATATGGCGGAAGGTATGATGAACCCGGCCTGTAAACACGCTCTGGAAGCTGCAATTCAGATAAAAAGCCGCTACGGCGCTTATATCACGGCGCTTTCCATGGGGCCGGCCGCAGCAGAAGAAGTCCTTCGGGAGGCCCTGGCGATGGGTGCGGATCAAGGCATATTACTGACCGACTCGCGTATGGCAGGCGCCGACACGCTCATTACCTCTCATGCGCTGGCGCTGGCCATTAAAAAAGAATGCCCGGATTTCGATCTGATTCTCTGCGGCTGCTACACCAGCGACAGCGAAACCGCTCAGGTCGGCCCCCAGTTGACGGAAGAGCTGGATGTCGCCGGTGCGGCATATGCCGCCGATATCCAGATAATGGAACAGACCGTTCGGATACAGCGTGAATGCGATGATTTTCTCGAAACGCTGGAAATGGAAACGCCCTGCCTGATAACGGTCGCCACCCGTCAGTACATGCCCAGATATGCCTCGCTCAGCGGACTTCAGGATGCCTTTGAAAAAGGGACTGTTAAGGTCATCCATGCGGACGATATCGGCATGGAGCCTGAAATATCCGGTACAAAAACCTCTCCCACCCGGATAGTGGAAGTATATTCTCCGACAGCCCGCAAAAAAAATATCATGTTGAAAGGCACGGCTCTCAAAATGGTCGAGATGCTGTTCGAGCAGTTCGGAGACAGGCTGAGCGGGGCTATGGCCAAAGATATCAAAACCCACGATCACGATGATGAGCATGATGAAATCGACAATGAATAACAGCAGTCGCAGCATATGGGTATTCGGAGATTACCGGAATTATTTTCAGAACCGGGTGACATTGCAGCTTCTGGCCCGCGCCCGGGAACTGGCGATGCAGATCGAAGCCAGCGTCTGTGCGGTTGTCTTCGGCAACCAGGTGGAGGAATATATCCACGAATACATCGCCCACGGCGCGCAGACCGTTTATGTGATTGATCATCCGCGTCTTAAAACATACAGCACGGCAACCTACGCCGCTTTGATGGCGCATCTTGCCACAGAGCATGAACCGGATATCCTGCTGATCGGCGCCACGGATTTCGGGCGGGAATTCGCCCCGCGGGTGGCCAAACGTCTGAAAACCGGTCTGACAGCGGACTGCATCGGGCTGGATATCAATGAAAAGGGTCTTCTGGTGCAGACAGCGCCTTCTTTCGGCGGTAATCTGCTGGCCAGAATCATCACGCCCGAAAAGCGCCCCCAGATGGCGACGGTCAGACCTGGCACCTTCCCGGAGCTTCCCCACGATCATCAGGCATTGGGGCGGGTCATCACCCTGCCATTTCCTGAAAATATTCCCGACGACCGCGTCCGTCTGGTGCATTCCGAACGCACCCCCCCCCGCGAACAGCGTCTTGAAGACGCCCGGATCGTCATCTGCGGCGGCAGAGGCATGGGCAGTCGGGCTAAATTCCGAAAACTCTTTGAAATGGCGCGGCTGATGGGCGCAGAAGTGGGCGCAACGCGGCCTGTGGTGTATTCACAATGGGCGGAACATGACTGCCTGGTGGGTCAGGCCGGAAAACATGTCCGTCCGCAGGTTCTGTTTTCCTTCGGCGTCAGCGGAGCCATACAGCACACCGCGGCAATACACGATGCCGAGCTGATTGTCGCCGTCAACAAAAATCCCAACGCCTCTATGATGAAAATAGCGGATGTCGCTATTGTGGCGGACGCCAGCCAGTTTTGTTCCGCGCTGATCCGGGAACTGAAAAAGCGGATCAGGGAATAACGGAATATTATCGTTCACTCGCCTTACTTTCAAGCGGATATAGAGAAATGGATGATATGACAGAGAAAAATCAACTGATCCGCAACAGCACGGCGGAGTTTCTGATTTTCACCGGTCAGGCCGGCGAACAGAGCATTGAAGCCAGGTATGAGGATGAAACCATCTGGTTGTCCCAGAAGATGATGGCCACACTGTTTGAAGTCGGTGTCAACACGATCAATTATCATCTAAAAGAGGCCTTTGAAAGCGGTGAAGTTCACCCCGAAGCAACTATTCGAAAATTTCGAATAGTTCAGCAGGAAGGTTCCCGGCAGGTTACCCGTGAAGTGGACTTTTACAGTTTGGACACCATCATCTCCGTTGGCTATCGTGTCAACTCCATACGTGCCACCCAATTCCGCCAGTGGGCGACCCAGGTGCTGCGGGAGTTTGCCATCAAAGGGTATGTGCTGGACAAAAAGCGCATGGAAAACGGCGCTTTTCTCGGCGACGATTATTTCGAGCGATTGCTGGAGGAAATACGGGAAATCCGCCTCAGCGAACGCCGATTTTACCAAAAGGTGACAGATATTTATGCCACCAGCATGGACTACAACAGGGATGCGCCAACCACCAGGGCATTTTTTGCCAGGGTACAGAACAAACTGCATTTTGCCGTTCATGGACACACCGCCGCCGAACTCATCATGCGACGGTCCGACAGTGCCAAAACCAATATGGGACTCACTTCCTGGGAAAAGGCGCCGGATGGCAAGATACTGAAGAGCGATGTCTCCATCGCCAAGAATTATCTGACCAGGGACGAAGTGAAATCACTGGGCCGCATCGTCAGCGCTTATCTGGATTTGGCCGAAGACCGCGCCCGCCGTAAAATTCCCATGACCATGGAAGATTGGGCAAAACGGCTGGACCTGTTTCTGGAGTTCGACGAACGGGAGATTCTTCTGGACAAAGGCAATGTTACAGCGGAAATTGCCAAGACTCATGCCGAAAGCGAATTCGAAAAATATCGGATTGTTCAAGATCGGTTGTTTGAAAGCGATTTCGACAGGGTATTGAAACAGCTCGAATCAACTATTCCGGAAAACGGACGTAAGTCATCGAAGTCTGAGTATGAGAACGAGACTGAGTCATGAGCAGAATTCAAAATGAAGCTGCAAAACACGAGGAGAATCCGTAATGGATATTGTGGTTACCCATGACAGCGCTCTGCCCTGGATCCGGATTGAAGGCAGAATAGACAGCATGACCGCGCCGGATGTGGAAAAATGTCTTAGTGGCCTGATTACCTCAGGACATCGGCAACTGATTCTGGATATGGGCGCGGTTCACTATATGAGCAGTCTGGCGCTGCGGGTGCTGCTGACTGCCCAAAAGCAGTTGAAAAAAGCAGGCGGGGAAATCGCGATCTGCAGGCCGGCGCCGGCGGTGGTGGATATATTGACCATGAGCGGGTTCAATCTGCTGTTCCGGATTTATGACAGCCCCGAGGCCGTCACTGCCGCAACAAGCGCGGCGCCGATGACAGCCGTCCATGAAGAGCAGATGGATATTGAGGGGGTTTCCCTGCGCTGCATCCAGCGCAGCAGCCCCTCCGGAAAACTGTCCATCATCGGTTCCCAGGAAAAACTGGCGGATTCGCGATACGAAGCGTCCGATGTTGTCATGGTCAGGGCTTCTGACATCCAGTACGGTGCAGGTCTGGCGACAGTAGGAGATGCCTATGACGATTACCGGCATTTTTTCGGCGAAGCCGTCGTTCTCAATCACAGTCTGTTTTTTTATCCGGCGGTCAAACGGCCTGCCGCGGATTTCATGCTGTGTTCTCCCCAAACCGCCGGAAACGTCCTTTATCCGTTTCTGCACGGTTTGGGATTTGGCGGCAAATTTTCTCACCTGATCTCTTTTGAGGGCCAGACCGGGCCGGTCGAGTTGGACCGACTGGCGCAAATTCTGGGGGAAATCATCCCTGACCGCATTCTTGGATTTGTCCTGCTGGCCGAAAGCAGCGGCCTGTGGGGAATGCACCTGAGACAGACGCCGCTGGCTGAAAACCGTCCCGCCAATGGCAAACCCATATTTGACACCGAAAATTTTCAGCGCTGGGTCCATTTTCCGGTCGAACCGGCGCATGTGCATCATATCGTGGCCGGCGCCGGACTGATCGCCCATCACGTGTCCGCAGCAGCCCGTCCCATTCAGGAACTCTTTGCCAGAAGAAGCCGCATTCACTGCCATGCCGGCATATTTTCCCGCGAGCCTCTCAGCAAGCACCTGGATCAGTTTGAACATGAGCTGCAGCGAATCACAACCGAGCTTCCGGTCTCCTGTGTGCAGCATCTGATGGGTCAGTCCTGTTTTCATCACGGAATGGTCGGCATTATCGAACTGGAATTATAACACAATGGAACTCTGGATCGGCGCATTAAACCTGGGATGGCTGTATGCCGTGATGGCCATCGGGGTCTTTATCACATTCCGGATACATGATTTTCCGGATATTACCGTGGATGGAAGTTTTACGTCCGGCGCCGCGGCTACTGCGGTGATGATTGCGGCGGGCTTTAATCCCCTTTTGGCGCTTCTGGCCGGGCTGATTGTCGGCATGATCGCCGGCGCCATCACGGCATGGATCACCACCTGGCTCCATATCAACGGCCTTCTGGCCGGTATCCTGGTAATGACCGCTCTTTATTCCGTAAATCTGCATATCATGGGACGCTCCAATATTCCTCTGCTGAACCAGACCACCCTGTTTACCTGGATTGGCGGAATCAATCCCGGCATCCCTTCCGAAATCTGGATCAGCCTGATGCTGGGTGTTCTTCTGGCGATTTTCTGGCTGGCAATATCACTTTTTTTCGAAACCGATTTAGGTATCGCCATGAGGGCCACCGGCAACAATCCGGTCATGGCGGCGGCCAACGGCATCCATGTGAACCGCATGAAAATCCTGGGCGTTGCCATGGCCAACGGATTGGTGGGGCTTTCCGGCGGACTGGTGGCGCAGTATCAGGGGTTTGCCGATATCGGAATGGGCATCGGCACAGTGGTTATCGGGCTGGCGTCGGTGATTATCGGCGAATCCATTCTGCACAAGCGTTCCATCTATATCAAGATTCTCAGCGTGGTCATCGGCGCTGTCCTGTTTCGCTGGATGATTGCATTCGCCCTGTTTGTCGGCATGAATCCCATCGATCTGAAACTGCTGACCGCTGTCTTTGTACTGGCGACACTGGTGGTTTCCAGCTCTGCAAGAAACTCCGGAACCAGAAAACCAGCTTTGAAGGAACGGTTCACCGCTTCCCTGCGCAAAAATCGCTGGATATATGCGGCGGCAGGCGCTGCGCTTGTGCTGTTCGTCGGATATCATGGAATCAAGCTCCTGAAGGCCGAACGGCATGCCGGAGGAAAAACCTTCCGGATCGGTGTGGTGCAATTGACGGATCACAGCATGCTGAACACCACTCGGGACGCATTTCTGAAAGAAATGGCTCAGATGGGCTATCAAAACGGCAGGAACAGCGTATTCGACGTTGAAGACGCCAACGGTGATATAGCGACGGTCAATACCATTCTGGATAAATTCATCTCGAACCGGATGGATGTGGTGGTTGCCATCTCCACCGGCTGCACCCAGGCCGCGATGACCAAAATTAAAGGCCCGATCGTGTTTGCTACGGTCGCTGACCCGTTTATCATTCAGGCCGGGAAATCCGATACGGATCACCTGCCCAATGTCACCGGCGTCTATGGCGCCGTGCCGATGGACAAGACCATGCAGATGGTGCACCAGATCGTGAAAGGCAACCTTAAAATCGGCTGCATCTGGGATGCGGGACAGCTCAATGCGGTATATAATCTGAAACAGCTTCAAGAAGTGCTTCGCCACGACCCGAACACGACATTTGCCGGCGCCACGGTCACCAATTCATCGGAAGTCTATCAGGCCGCACAATCTCTGGTGCAGCAGCACATCAACGCGTTTGTGCTGATTCCGGACAACATCGTCTATTCAGCACTGGATTCGGTGGTCAAAATCGCCACCGCTGCCGGAATTCCCGTTTTTATGAGTGATGTGGAACGGCTCTCCGATGGAGTACTGGGAGCGCTTGGGTATGATTACGCATCCAGCGGCATTCAGGCAGCGCATATCGTGGACCGGATACTGAAAGGCAACAGCCCCGCCAGCATCCCTTTTGAAAGATACACCCGTCTGACCATCGGTATCAATCTCAAAACCGCCCAGGAGCTGAACATCTCCATAGCTCAGGAAGTACTGGACCGCGCTACCATCATCATCGGAAAAGACGGTAAGCCCATCAAAACCCAGCCCTCTGCTGCGACGCAGGAAATTCCCGAAAAACGGCTGGCGCTTTTCCAGTTTGCAGATCATGACATTATCAATGAGGTAGCACAGGGCGTAATAGACGAACTGAAGGAGGAAGGCATCCTTGACAAATACCATGTCCGGATTGACCGCAAGAACGCACAGAATGAGTTTTCCATGGCTCAGTCTGTCGCCCAGGAAATTGTCAGTCAGAAGTATGACTATATTGTAACGCTGGCTACGCCGACGCTTCAGGTCACAGCCCAGGTCAACAAACACATTCCTCAGATTTTCGGATATGTAACCGATCCGTATCGCATGGGTGTTGCCAAAACGCCGGAGGATCACTTGCCCAACATCACGGGGGTCGCCACTTTTCAGCCGGTGGGCAAAACCATTCGACTGATGCGCGAGATTTTCCCCAAAGCCCGGCGCATCGGTATTGTCTGGAATCCGGCGGAAGCATGTTCCGAAGCCTGCACACAGAAAGCGCGGGAAGAAGCCGCACGTCAGGGGTTTGAGCTGATGGAGGCGACCGTCAGCAACACCGGAGAAGTGGCTGATGCGCTGAAATCCCTGATCGCCCGCGGCGTTGACATATTTTTCACGTCCGGGGACAATACGGTCAATATGGCGCTGAAATCCGTCGCCGCGATCATGCGGAAACATCATATTCCGTATTTCACCAACACGTTTTCGGACGTCAATCAGGGAGCCTTCATCACCCTCGGCGCGGACTATGCAGAAGTCGGCCGCGAAACCGGGCGGGTGGCCGCCCGCGTGATTGCCGGGGCTTCACCGGCGACCATGCCGATTCACAACTACACGCCGGACAAGATGTACATCAACATGGCGCTGGCCAGGGAATATCATATCAATCTGCCGGAAACTGTTCTGAAGCGGGCAGCAAAAATAAAGAGTTCTCCATGATTGAAATTACAGATTTGCACAAGACTTTCAACGCCGGAACCGTCAATGAAGTTTATGCGTTGAAAGGCATTTGTCTGACCGTCCATCCGGGAGATTTTATCACCCTCATCGGTACGAACGGCTCCGGGAAATCCACCCTGCTGAACGCCATCGCCGGATCGTTTCTTCCGGATCGCGGCAAGATTGTCATCGCTGGTGAGGATGTCACCCGTTGCCAGGATTTCGAGCGCGCCAGACTGATTTCACGGGTGTTTCAAAACCCATTCATGGGAACCGCCACCGATATGACCATCGCCGAAAACCTGCATCTGGCGTATCACAGAGATCGCCGGAACGCTCCCCGGATCGGCTTGACGACTCAGCGCCGAGACGCTTACCGCCAGGCGGTCTTGCAGCTTGAAATGCAGATGGAAGACCGTCTCGACAATATCATCGGCACCTTGTCCGGCGGGCAGCGGCAGGCATTGACGCTGCTGATGGCCGTGTTGCGCCCCCCGAAGGTTCTGCTGCTGGATGAACACACGGCGGCCCTGGATCCCAAATCGGCGGCGCAGGTGATTCATCTCACCCAGCGCTTTGTAGAGCAGGAAAATTTAACCACCCTAATGGTAACCCACAGTATGCAGCAGGCGCTTCAAGTGGGCAACCGCACCATCATGATGAACAGGGGGGAAATCATCGAAGACATCCCCCTGAAAGAAAAAGAGCGGTTGACCGCCGCAGACCTGCTGGACAGGTTCGCGGAACTGCGCAAGACCGAACGGCTGACCGAGGATATGCTGGAAGAGCTGCGCAGGGAATATATATGAGGTGATTTCCAACAAAGAAGGCCTTGTGCTGAGGGGAAATCTCCTTGACAACGGCCATGTCAGTTGATAAGGGGGAAATGCTCAGAACGTGATATTGGACAAACGGTCAAGCGGGCTTGAAACAGCCGAGATATCTTTTTCCATAACGTGCGTGTAAATCTCTGTGGTTTTAACATCGGCATGCCCCATCAACTCCTGAACCACCCGGATATTGACCCCGTTTTCCAGCAGGTGCGTCGCAAAAGAATGCCGAAACGTATGACAACTGACACGCTTGGTGATGCCGGCTTTATCTACAGCAGTTTTCACCGCTTTTTGCAGACCGGATTCCAGAACGTGGTGACGTCTGGTAGCTTCACTGCGCGGGTCCCGGCTCAGGTTCTTCGCCGGAAACACATATTGCCACCGGAACTCTCTGGATGCGGACGGATATTTCTTTGCCAGAGCGGTCGGCAGATAAACCTCTCCGAATCCGTTGGCCAAATCTTCGTCATGAAGAAGCCTGACCTTCTCCAGATGCTTTCGAAGCTCAGCCTGAAGCGATTGCGGAAAAACCGTCGTGCGATCCTTGCCGCCCTTTCCGTCTCGAACGTAAAGCATGTTCCGATCCATATCCAGGTCCTGCACCCGCAGACGGACACATTCCATGAGTCGCAGACCGCATCCGTAAAGAAGTTTGGCCATGAGCAGGTGTGTTCCTTCCATATTCGCCAGTACGCGTTGAACTTCAGATTGCGTCATGACCGTAGGCGGGTGGAAATGTCTTTTGGCTTTTACCGGCTCAAGCTGATCTTCGATCGGCTGGTCGAGTACATGGCGATACAAAAAAATGATGGCGTTCAATGCCTGCTTTTGGGTGGATGTGGCCACTTGGCCTTGAGTGGCCAGGTGGCTTAAAAATGCTTCAATATGGGTTTTACTCATCTGTGTCGGATGGGTCTGGCCACCATGAAACTTGATATACCTGACAATCCAATCGCAA
The DNA here is from genome assembly GCA_001443525.1 of Desulfobacteraceae bacterium RAAP-1. GTDB lineage: Bacteria > Desulfobacterota > Desulfobacteria > Desulfobacterales > Desulfatirhabdiaceae > RAAP-1. The sequence continues at coordinate 11,935 of LKPX01000108.1, forward strand.
TATGTCTGTTCAGTGCGGTAGGCATAATGATGGTAGCGCAGAACCTGACGCACCTGATCCATCAGTTTTAATTTGGGGTCAGGCTTAAATTTGGGTTTATTTTCCATGTTATTGAATATAACCCTGCAAATATGGAAAATGCAAGATGATATTTTCCATGTTTGCAGCCTCAATATTTGCATAGATGGAAAATTTTCCGTTATATATGAGTGATAGGTGGAAAGTTTTCCATCTATTATAACTGTTAGGATTGAGAAAATTTCAGGCTTTCAAACACGGTGATGTAACTTCTGCAATTATTACAGATATTTATCGTTGACTTTTTCGCGAAAATATGGTATGTAACGAATAAGGATAGATTGTGAGAGCGAAGCGAACCACAATCTTATCCGTTTGGTTGGACAAGCCCGGTTACTTTATAAAGGAAATATCTTTTTTTAAGAAGGGGTTTCAAGAAAAGCTTTAACGAGATGCGCTTTTTTCAGAGCGAGGGGTAGTATCAGCATTTTTGCATGCTTAATAACAACTTGAACGAATAAGGATAGATTGTGAGAGCGAAGCGAACCACAATCTTATCCGTTTGGTTGGACAAGCCCGGTTACTTTATAAAGGAA
>LKPX01000109.1 GCA_001443525.1 Desulfobacteraceae bacterium RAAP-1
TTCGCTGTGCCGCGATTCGACGTACTGAATGTACAGTCTCATCGCTGCTCGCTTGCTTTCGCGGTCTCAGTCCGAATGCTTGCTGGAATATCATTTTGAAAGCAAAATGGAATTAAATCAGATATTAGGGCTTTTTCCCGCCACGTTCTGATCTTTTCTTTGGGATAAAATCATCTGATAGGCTTTTTTTCGAGAGATACCGCATTGCAAAGAAATTTCCCTGGCCAGATCGCCGGTGCTTCTTTCAGAATGAGCGGCGGCTTCTGCAACAGTGTTGGCTGCAGATTCAGATGATTCGATGTCATCCTGTTTTTTGCCGGAAATCAGCAGCGTACATTCGCCTTTGATTTCCGGACGTGCAGACAGAATATCCAGTATTTCAGACAGTGTTCCACGGATAAATTCTTCATGAGCCTTGGTCATTTCCCGAGATAGTACCGCCGGACGGGTTCCTAGAACAGTTAAGGCGTCTTTAATAAACTGTAAAATGCGTTTGGGGGATTCGTAGAAAATCAGTGTTCTGGACTCATCCAAAAGCTTCTGCAAGAGGGCGGTTCTGTGAGTCTGCCTGCGGGGAGGAAAGCCCAGAAATGTAAAGGCGTCCGTCGGAAGTCCGGAAACGCTCAAGGCGGTAATAGCCGCCGATACGCCTGGGACCGGAACGACTTTGAGATTTGCTTTGATGGCGGCCTGTATCAACCGGTATCCGGGATCGGATACCGACGGGGTGCCGGCATCCGATACAAGGGCAACGGCAGCGCCGGCCTGAAGTTTCTGGACAAGTCCGGATGCGCGTCCTATTTCGTTATATTCATGACAGGAAACGAGCCTGGCTGTAATCTGATATCTGGACAGCTTCCGAGCCGTAAGGCGCGTATCTTCCGCGGCAATGACATCCACAGCAGCCAGTATTTTCAGCGCGCGCAGGGTAATGTCGTCGTCATGACCGATCGGCATGGCCACCACGTACAGCACACCTTTTTCGATCGGCGAATTATCAGTAAGTGGATAGGGCAAAGGCATTTTTGATCAACTCTATGACATCACCTGTCGGGCCTGAGGTAATCGCCACCACATCGAATCGGGCGCGGACATGGCTTTGATGCATCATTTTCAGATACTGAAGAGCTGTTTTGGAAATCCTGCGCTGCTTCTGAAAAGTAACGGCGTCTTTAGGCCCTCCGAAAGCCGAAGATGTTTTCGATTTTACTTCGACGAATACCAGCGTGTCCTGATCCATGGCAATAATATCGATTTCGCCCATCCGGATGCGATAATTCCGCTCGATGATTCGATAGCCATGACGTTTCAGATAATCCGCTGCACGGATTTCATTATCTCTGCCGGACAATTGGCGTGCTGTTGGCATCGTTAGCCGTGGCGCCGATGCAGACTATTTATGGTCTGACTTACCGGTGTGCTTGGGAATGTGCTTGGATATGACAAGCCAAGATGTTCCCTGACGCCTTTAAAGGTTTTGCGGTGAATTGGAGAGCAGCCGTGATTTCGGATAGCCTGTTTGTGAAACGGGGTCGGATACCCTTTATGGGCCGCAAAGCCAAACTCAGGATAATCTTCGTGATATCGCTCCATCAGCCTGTCTCGCGTCACTTTGGCGACGATGGAAGCGGCGGCTATGGAAGCGCTCAGACTGTCACCTTTGGGGATCGCTTTTTGAGGTAATACAGAAGCAATTGTGAAAATGCCGTCAATCAAAACGACATCCGGCTGAGGCAAGAGGTTGTCCACCGCTATCTTCATGGACAAAAGCGACGATTTAAGAATATCGGTCCGATCAATTTCGCCGGGATCCACAATACCGATGCCAATGGCGTCAGCATGTGCATATATCTGCCCGTACAGCATTTCGCGTTTTCGAGGAGTCAATGTCTTGGAATCGGCGACGCCTGCAACCGGAAAAGGGAAGGGCAGAATGACGGCTGCAGAAACCACCGGACCGGCCAGGGGGCCCCGGCCGGCCTCGTCAACGCCGGCAATTCGGATAAAGCCTTTTTGCCGTGCAAGCTGCTCAAATTTCCACATGGATATGGATTCCCGTTGATGCTATCTCGACCGATCTTCCTTGATTCTGGCGGCTTTACCTTTGAGTTTCCGGAGATAATAAATTTTGGCGCGGCGGACAGCGCCTTTGGATACAAAGTCGATCCGATCGATGATCGGTGAATGCAGCGGGAAGATGCGCTCGACTCCAATACCGGACGATATCTTCCGGACGGTAAACGTTGCATTGGTCGTACCACGACGTTTGCTGAGTACGACGCCTTCAAAGACCTGAATCCGTTCTTTTTCACCCTCCTTGATTTTTACATGAACCTTCACGGTATCTCCGGCGGAAAACTCCGGCAGGTCCAAACGCATCATATCTCTTTCCAACTGTTCAACAATATTCATGTTACCCCCATCTAACGAGTTCTATTTTTTTAAACATCAAATCGCAAAAGTCTCATATATTGCTCTAAATCAAAGCGTTAACCTCTATCTCCCAGCAACCGGTCCAGAATGATGGAAGCCGCCGAACGGACAGAAAGATGATTATACGCTGTATTACCCTGAATCGGCGCTAAAATATGATCTGCGGCGTCCATACAGTCTTGTGAAAGTCCCCAGGCTGTACCAAACACCAGCAGATAGGGCTCCCCGCTTTCCAGCATTTCCCGGAGGGAATGCGTGGAAATAACACCCGGATTATTTCGGGCGCTGGTGACGACCATCCGGGGGTATACCCCTTGATGCCTCTCGGCGATATCCTGAGATACCGTTTCCAGGGATTGCCGGATGACAACGGTTTCAAGCGCTTCGCGCCGCTTAGGATTATATGCCGCGCCTGCGCCTTCTGTCCAGTGTGAGATCAGGGTTTTTACCAGTTCTGTCTGATCTTCAAGCGGCGTTATGATATAAAATTTCCTGGCGTCATATGTCCGGACGGCTCTGGCAATATCATGAATATCCAGGTTGGTTACCGCCGATGCGATGACATCGCCCCGCTTATTGACCACCGGGTAATGCGCCAGCGCCACATACAGATTGGGACTGCAATATGTGTTCAATATCCAACCGCCACTGCTGAAGAACCTTTATTTCATCCGGGGCAAGCCGACGCTGCAAAAGCAGATCTTTTCGTTTCAATACCGTTCGAATCAGTGAAGATTCCAGCCGCCATCTTTCGATAGCTGCATGATGTCCGGAGAGCAGAACATCTGGAACCGCTTCCTGTTCAAAAACCGCAGGCCGTGTGTAATGAGCGTGTTCCAGAAGATTATTGGCAAAAGAATCTTTCTGAGCGGACTCTTCGCCGCCCAGAACTCCGGGAATCAAACGGATTACCGTTTCCATCAGCACCATCGCCGGCAGCTCGCCGCCGGTCAATACATAGTCGCCGATGGATATTTCATCTTCCACGCAGGTCTGACAGATGCGTTCGTCAATGCCTTCATATCGGCCGCAAATCAGAATCAGACCGGGCAGCATCGAAAGCTCTGTGGCTATGGTCTGATCCAAGCGCCGCCCTTGAGGTGACAGATACACCGTTCTGGCCCCCGGTGCAACAGCAACGGCATGCCGAATAGCCGCCGCCAAAGGTTCCGGTTTCATGACCATCCCGTTGCCGCCGCCAAAAGGCCTGTCATCAGTTATCTGATGTCGGCCCTGAGCAAAATCCCGAATATTGACGGCTTCTGCGGTGATGCTGTTGCTCTCTATAGCCCGTTTGACAATACCGTACTCCCAGAAGGACTGAAACATCTCCGGGAAGATGGTTAACGCAATAAATTTCATTGTCATATCCAGACAGGCTATAAAAAATTACACGATAAAAAAACCAACATCATGGCGGATAAACCGCCACGGATCTGCGGTTAAAGGCCTTCCGGCATATCCACCCGCATGGTCTTTTGTGGTACATTAATATCCAGAATAACCGAAGCAATGGCTGGAAGCAGTATTTCTTTGGATTCCGGCGTTTGGACGACATAAACGTCATTGCTGCCGGTTTCAAAAATTGAGATTACAGTTCCCAGACAATGTCCGTCCGTGGATATCACAGTCATCCCTACAATATCAGACCAGTAATAGGTATCCGCTTCGAGTTCCGGAAGGCGTGACTTTTCAACCAAGATATCCACGCCTCTCAACGACTCGGCGCTGGTGCGGTCCGGAGCATTTTCGAACAGCAGAAGCAGCGCCTGACCGTGAAGTTTCATGTCTTTGACTATGGCCGGCGTATAATCACTGCGTCCGGAACGCCTGAGAAGCACTGGTAATCCGGCGATGAAAACCTCGATTGTTTCCGGTTCACAATGGACTTTGACATATCCGTGGATGCCATGCGCCGCCACGATCTTGCCTAACGTTACACACGCATCCGGATGTATGACAGACGACAGCTTATTCAAGAATTTCGAGCACCGTGCGTTTTTTGATCTTGGCGGATGTAGCGCTCAGTATAGTTCTTAAAGCCCTGGCCGTACGCCCTTGTTTTCCAATGACTTTACCCAGATCCTCCTTGGCGACCTTCAGCTCAAGAACCGATGTCTGATTTCCCTCAACTTCTGAAACCACCACCTGTTCAGGATGGTCAACAAGCGCCCGGGCAATATACGCGATCAGATCTTTCATAGCTCTATCTCCTTTAACGCAGGCAGGAATCCGGGAATGTCGTCATCCACGGGTATTTCAGGCTGGAGTGGCCGCGACGCTCTGCTTCTTCAGGATGCTTTTAACCGTATCGCTGGGAATTGCCCCCTGGCCGATCCAGTATTGCACCCGATCTGCTTTCAGGGTGACATCCGCCGGCGTGTTCAGCGGGTTATAGGTTCCCAGCATTTCCAGAAACTTTCCATCACGAGGGCATTCACTGTCCGCCGCAACGATACGATAAAAAGGACGCTTTTTGGCGCCATATCTGGCCAGCCTGATTTTAACAGCCATGTGTATCTCCTTGTAATTCAATTTGTTGTATTGATATCAGTATGATGTTTTTCTACTTGATTTTCTGTGAAGCCGTCAACAGTTACCGAAACGACGAAAAGTTTCTGGCAAACTTCTTGGCGCCACCTTTATTGAATTTTTTCATTATTTTCAAGACATGATCATAATTTTTCAGAAGCTGATTCACATCCTGAACGCTGGTGCCGCTGCCCGTAGCAATCCGTTTCCGGCGGTTGCCGTTGATAAGGGCATGCTTCCGGCGTTCCTGCGGGGTCATGGAATTGATGATGGCTACAACCCTGCCCAATTCCTTATCATCCACCTGAAGATCTTTGAACTGCTTGTTCTGGCTGACGCCGGGAATCATCTGGATCAGGTCTGTCAACGATCCCATTTTCCGGATTTGCATCATCTGATCCCGAAAATCTTCAAGTGTAAACTCGTTTTTCCGCAGTTTTTTTTCAAGTGCTTCCGCCTGTTTGACGTCCACGACCGACTGTGCTTTCTCGATCATGGTCAGGACATCGCCCATACCCAAAATCCGAGAAGCCATTCGATCCGGGTGAAACACTTCAAAATCACTCAGTTTTTCGCCCACGCCAATAAACTTGATGGGCTTGTCAATGACGGATTTAATGGAAATGGCCGCGCCGCCTCTGGCGTCGCCATCCATTTTGGTCAGAACAACGCCGTTGATCTGGATAGCGTCATTAAAAGCCGTGGCGATATTGACGGCATCCTGGCCTGTCATGGCATCGGCGACCAGCAGAATATCCGATGGTTTCAATCGATCCCGGATGCGGCATAGCTCCATCATCAATTCTGCATCGATGTGGAGACGGCCGGCTGTATCCAGAATCAAGGTGTCTGCACCTTCCTGCTGCGCCCGAATGCGAGCCTCCGCACAGATATCCACAGGATTCATCTCCGGAGTGGAAGGAAACACCGGAAGTGAAAGCTGATCCCCCAGTTTCTTCAGTTGATCAATGGCTGCCGGACGATATACATCCGCTGGAACCAGATACGGTTTTCTACCCTGTTTTCTCAAAAGGATGGAAAGCTTTCCGGCGGTTGTGGTTTTACCGGATCCCTGAAGCCCCACAAGCATGATGGAAACCGGTTTTTCACCCGAAAGATTCAAGTCTTCGGATTGAGAGCCCATCAGGCGTGTAAGCTCTTCGTTGACAATTTTGACAAGTTGCTGGCCGGGCGTCAGACTGGCCATGACTTCCTGACCTACGGCCCTGTCCCGGATATCGGCGACAAATTTTTTGACCACTTTATAATGGACATCCGCCTCAAGAAGCGCCAGACGCACCTCTTTTAATCCATCCTGAATGTTTTTTTCAGACAGCTTGCCATGCCCCTTGAGCTGTTTGAAAACAGAATTCAGCTTGTCACTGAGATTGTCAAACATAAATTTCACCTGATGACGTTACTAAATCCTTGAAAATAATATGATAGAAATGGTATGTCAAGCTAATTATTCGTCAAAAACGAAAGGACAGCATGAACACGACATCACGAAGCGATATCAAGAATCTGAGCAAAGAACAATTGGGCGTATGGCTGGAAACCAACCGGATCAAACCTTACCGCGCCGGCCAGGTTTTAAAATGGGTGTATCTTCATCAGATAGATGATTTTAACAGCATGACCGATTTAGGTCAAGAACTGCGTTCCATGCTTGCAGCGCATTTTGTCGTTGCCCGACTCGAAATTGCCCGTATTGAAACATCACGTGATGGTTCCCAGAAATTTCTTTTCCGGCTTGAAGATGGTCAACACGTTGAATCTGTTTTAATTCCGGAAAAAAACCATTACACGCTCTGTATTTCGAGCCAGGTGGGGTGCGCTATGGGATGCAGATTCTGTCTGACCGCAAAAGGCGGGTTTGTCCGAAACTTGACGGCTGCTGAAATCATATCCCAGGTGCGGGACATCAGAAATCGGACGGATCGTACGTTTCCCCTGTCCAATATCGTTTTCATGGGAATGGGAGAGCCTTTAGCCAATTACGCCAATGTGATACAGGCCATCCGGACGCTGACCGACAGCGCTTTCGGGCTGGAGTTTTCTACCCGTAAAGTCACGCTTTCCACCGCCGGTCTGGTTCCGGAACTTTTGCATCTGGGCAACGATGTTGCTGTCAATCTGGCGGTATCGCTCAATGCCACGATCAATGAGACGCGCTCTCATCTGATGCCCATCAACCGGAAATATCCACTGGAAATGTTGCTGGACGCCTGCCGTCAGTACCCACTGGCTCCCCGGAAACGCATTACATTTGAGTATATTTTATTGAAGGATATCAACGATTCTCCGGAAGATGCCCGGCGTTTGGCGCAGTTGCTGAAACCCGTCAGGGCTAAAATCAATCTGATTCCTTTCAATGAACACGCCGGGAGTTCTTATAGAAGACCTGATGAGAAAATTATCCTGAATTTTCAGGAAATTCTGATTCAACACCATTATACGGCCATGATCCGCTACAGCAAGGGGCTGGATATTTCCGCGGCTTGTGGACAACTGAAGGCAAACCATGAGTCATCTTGAAGTTGAAATCAAATTTTATATCTCCGATATCGGACATACTCGTGATGTCATTCTGCAGCAGGGCGCGGAACCTGAATCCAGTTGTTTTGAAACCAATATCCGCTTTGATGATGCGTCCGGAACGCTCCGCGCCGGCCATAAACTGCTGCGACTCCGGCAGGATTCCGCCTGCCGGCTGACCGTTAAGACGCCTCCGGAATTTTTATCGGATGAAATGACGGATCATCCGGCAGGCCAATTTAAAATATTCAGGGAATATGAAGTAACGGTAAGCGATTTTAGGACTATGTCGGGCATGCTGAAACAGCTTGGATTTTATCCTCGGCAGATATATGAAAAACACCGGGAAACTTTCCGGCTTTGCCATACGGAATTATGTCTGGACACGCTGCCGTATGGTCATTTTCTGGAAATCGAGGGGGAAGGGGAGAATATCCGGCATGTGGTCCGGCTTCTCAGGCTGGACTGGGAAAAAAGAATCACTGCAAACTATTTGCGGTTATTTGAAAATATACGGCAGTATTTACATCTGTCCTTTGAAGATGTCACGTTCGACAACTTCAAAGGCGTTGTTCTGGACGCTTCCGAAATAAGCCGCCTTATTGAGACCGCATAGCGCTTTTGTCGTAACAGAAGCGTCAATCCGGAAAATAGGTGGCGGAAGCGTTATGAGATTCCCAGGTGGTCACGCTATATACCTTGGTGTCCGGCGGGAATGTCGCTTTAAGCTGTTCCGCGATATAATACGCCAGATTTTCTGATGACGGCGGGAAGTGGTCGCCAAAATCGTTCAGTTCATTCAGATAGCGATGATCGAGTTGTTCCATGACATGGTTGACTTCTTTTTTGACAATGCCGAAATCCATCAGTACCCCGGCGTCATTCAGTTCTTTTCCGCGAATGCAAACCTCGACCTTCCAGTTGTGTCCGTGAAGATTCTCGCATTTCCGGTCAACCATTTTCAGTTGATGCGCTGCAGCAAAATGAGTCACTACTCTGAGTTCGAACATGATGGTTCCTTTATAAGCTACGCCTGTCTTCCGGCGGAATTTCCCTTGAGAATATGTTTCAGTTTGGTGGTCAGCTTTTCGGATTTTCTGGATTCGAGGCGTTTAAACTCGCGCAGCAGTTCCACCTGTTTATCGGTCAGATCGGTGGGGGTTCTGACATCGATTTGAATGAGCTGGTTCCCCCGTTTTCCGTTTCTCAGAGATGGCACGCCTTCTCCGTGAAAGGTGAAGATATCTCCGGGTTGTGCGCCTTTGGGAATTTTCAGGGTTTTCTGGCCGTTAAGGGTGGGAACCGATATTTCGTCTCCCAGAGCCGCCTGGATAAAGGATACGGGAATCGAGCATATGACGTCCAGATTGTTGCGTTGAAAAAAATCATGGGGTTCTACGTGGATGAATACATACAGATCGCCCGGCGGCCCATTGAAAGAACCGGCCTCACCTTCACCGGTCAGCCGGAGTCGTGAACCGCTATCGACGCCGGCAGGAATCTTAACGGAAACTTTTTTATTGACCAGCACCTTTCCGGCGCCATGGCATTCGGCACAGGGATTGGCAATTGTCTGGCCCTGGCCTCTGCACGAGGGGCATGTCGTGCGCACCGTAAAAAAACCCTGATGCCGGGACACCTGGCCGGACCCCTGACACTGCGGGCAAGTGGATGGATATGTTCCTGGTTTACATCCGCTTCCCTCGCATGTGGAGCATACAGCGGTTCTTTCCAGATCGATTTCGACTTCCGTACCAAACACGGCATCCATGAATTTGATACTCAGGTCGTAGCGAAGATCGGAACCTCGCTGGGTGCGGCTGCGACGATTCCCGCTGGAGAAACCGAACATATCGTCGAAAATGCCGCCGAAACTCGAAAATATATCTTCAAAACCATGAAAACCTGAAAAACCGGCGCCTTCAAGCCCTTGATGGCCAAACTGGTCATAAATCTGGCGTTTTTTGGGATCTTGCAGCACTTCATAGGCTTCAGCAGCCTCTTTGAACTTTTCTTCAGCATCCTTGTTTTCGGGGTTTTTATCCGGGTGAAACTTGATCGCCAGTTTTCGGTATGCCGATTTCAGATCAGATTCACTCGCATTCCGACTGACACCCAGAACTTCATAATAATCCCGCTTTGTCGTCATAATTTTTCCTGATGTTCATTGATTAAAACAGATCCGTAACTGCCCAACCCTTTATCCGACTAAAACTAATGCAATTCATTATCTTGTCAACCCAGAAACGGACGGCGAATGACAGTATCTTTCTTCCAGCGTTCATCATCCCGGTTGGGATATTCGATGTTGTAATGCAGCCCTCTGCTTTCTTTCCGGTGCATGGCGCATCGGATAATCAGCTCGGCGACCATTGCAATGTTGCGCAGTTCGATCAGATCCGCCGATACCTTGAAATCCCAGTAATATTCCTGGATTTCATTCTGAATAATTTCTATGCGGCGTCTGGCTCGACTCAATCGCTTGTCTGAACGGACAATGCCCACATAATTCCACATGAAACGTCGGATTTCATCCCAGTTCTGAGTGACCATGATCAGCTCGTCACCGCGGGAAGTTCCGACTTCGTCCCAGAGCGGTGCTTCCGGTAGGGCGCTGAAATTCATGGTCTGAATATCCTGTATGGCCTGCCTGGCTGCAGAATCTGCATATACCAGCGCTTCGAGGAGGGAATTGCTGGCCAGCCGGTTGGCGCCATGAAGTCCCGTACAGGCGGTTTCGCCGATTGCGTACAGCCTGTGGATATCTGTTCGTCCGCACATGTCGGTGGACACGCCGCCGCACATGTAATGCGCCGCCGGTACGACCGGTATCGGCTCTTTGGTCATATCCATGCCATATGTCAGGCATTTCTGGTAGAGATTAGGAAAACGACGTTTGATAAACTCAGGGTTTTTATGGGAAATATCCAGAAACACCGAATCGTCGCCGCTTTTTTTGAGTTCGGTATCAATGGCTCTGGCAACCACATCCCGGCAGGCAAGGTCTTTCTGGGGATCATATTTTTCCATGAACGGGTTGCCGGCGGCATCTTTCAATACAGCGCCTTCTCCTCGAACGGCCTCTGAAATCAGGAAATTTTTAGCGTCTGGATGATACAGACATGTGGGATGAAACTGAACGAACTCCAGATTGGCGACCGTCGCACCAGCCCGGTAAGCCATAGCGATGCCGTCTCCGGTGGCGATGTCGGGATTGCTGGTATAAAGATATACTTTCCCGGCGCCGCCTGTGGCCAGCAGGGTAATTTTAGCCTCGAATGTATTGACCTCATGGGTCAGTCGATCCAATACGTAAGCGCCGCAACAGAATGCCTCATGGGTGGTGGTGACCAGTCCGCGCTTCATACGGGTCGAACAGGTAATGAGATCTATCGCCACCTGATTTTCCATAACCTGTATGCGTTCATCTTCCCGGATATGCGCCACCAGCACTTTTTCAAGTTCCAGCCCTGTCATGTCCTGGGCATGTACGATCCGCTTTCGGGAATGCCCCCCTTCGCGGCCCAGATCGAGATCGGGGGCATCTTGTGGGCGTTCTTCCTCCCGGCGATTGAATTGAACTCCCATATCTATCAGTTCCCGGATCTGGTCAGGGCTGGATTTCACCACCTTTTCAACAACTTCCCGGTTACAAAGGCCATCACCCGACGCCAGGGTGTCCTGAATATGAAGATCAAAGGAATCCACTTTACTTAAAACAGAGGCGATGCCTCCCTGAGCCTGAGTGGTATTGCTGTCCATGATGCCTTTTTTGGTAATGATGGTCACTCTGCCAAAATTAGCCGCTTTCAGCGCAAAGGACAATCCGGCCACACCACTACCGATCACCAGAAAATCTGTCTGAATATTCATTATGATAGTCCTGTAAAAAGTCGAATTTCGGACGACTTCGTAAAATATTTCCAGGCAAGGCGTGCAAATCCGTAAGGAATAAAGCGCACTTGTCGTACGCTACAATGACGAAGGATGCAGCGTAGCGCAGCTTGCGGACTTTTTACGAAGTCGTCGCTGCTACCGGATAAAGGAATATGCCCGTTTTTTACGGCTGATGCTTCCGACCAGATATCCGGCCAGAAATACACCTCCGCCCGCCAGAAACCATCTGAAATTTTCAGCAAAGGCCGATTTTCCCGCAGTCGCCTCCAGCAATTCGATTTTTTTGGCTTGTTCTGAAACTTTTGACAAAGCGCCTTCATAGCTTGTTCTAAGCTTTACAACATCCGCAGCGTCATTTTTCAATGTCTCATATTTTTCAGAAATGGCCTGGTATTCTTTGGTGCAATTCTGCTGTTCCGCAGCCAATTTCTGATTTTCCTGCTTCAGCGTGTCCGTACCTTCAGAAGCTGCGCCGGCGGTACTGGACTGCATATCTGTATATTTTTTCTGGAGGTCTCTAAGCTGGGCGGAACATGGAACCTGTGTTGTCAGGAAACGGGTCATTGCCCATCCCTGTTTGCCATCAGTCAGTTGGATTTTACTCCAGTCAGGTCCTTTTTGCAGGATTTCTATCTGATCTCCTGTCATTGCAATACTGATAATTTTCTTGTTGTTACCGGGTTCCTGCCGTACGGGAAGCCTTATATTTTCAGAAATGTACGCAGTTTCAGCCCATGCCGTCGATGCGAATATCACCACACAACAACTGATCAATAATAGATGCTTCATAGATAAATATCCCCTTTCAAGACATTTATATACACCCGGATGAATCCTTTGTAAACGTGCTACCATCATTCATGACGACTTCGTAAAAAGTCCGCATGCTGCGTTGCGCTGCATCCTTCGTCATTGCAGCGTACGATAA
>LKPX01000012.1 GCA_001443525.1 Desulfobacteraceae bacterium RAAP-1
GGATCGAGATGGCTGAACGAGGTGGTGTTCTTGTTGTGCCGCCGATTCATGCCGCATATGAAGAGCGGATTGGCTGTCAAGTAGCTGCTTCTACGGTCTATCGGATGTTGGCCCGGCATGGCTGGCGAAAGGTCGCACCGGATACAGGCCATCCGAAAAGAGATGCGCAGGCTCAATCGGCTGTTGTTCAAAACGCAGGACATGAGGCAACCTGTGCCCACACGCTGAAGGAAGGGTTGGAAAGGGCATCCACAGAGCCGATCGACGTGATATACCTCGATGTCATGATGCCTGACGGCAATGGTTTGGACCTGCTGCCGAAATTAAAGAAGACCGCATCTAGGCCCGAATGGAGAGTATCGGGATGCTGGCCAAGAGGTATCGCCCATGACTTCAACAACATCCTCATGGCCATTATAGGCCACACGGATGTGGCGCTGTCCAACGTGCCGAAAGAAAGTTCCGTGAGGCCTAATCTGGAATCCGTGCGCAAGGCAGCTCATCGTGCAACGGACATGGTGCGCCAGATAGTGATCTTCAGCCGTCAGACCGAACAGGAACGAAAGCCTGTGCTTATCGCTCCCCTTGTCAAAGAAGTGCTTAACCTGCTGCGGGCTTCATTGCCTTCCACCATCGAGATGCGCCAGAACATCGCGATCTCTCTGGAAGGAAGCACAATCCTGGCCGATCCGACACAGATCCATCAGGTGATCATGAATCTTTGTGCCAATGCTGTCTATGCAATGCGGGCCGCAAGGGGCATCTTGAGTGTGAGTTTGTCGGATGCCGATACCTGTCTCGTGTCGCAATATCCGGATTTGAAGCCGGGGCCGTATGTGATGCTTACGGTGAGCGATACCGGTTGCGGTATGGATGCGGCGGTCATGGAACGGATGTTCGAGCCTTCCTTCACCACCAAGGGGCTCGATGAAGGAAGCGGAATAGGGCTTTCAACAGTTCTGAGCATCGTCAAAGGCCATGGCGGAGCGATCAGTGCGTACAGCGAGCCGGGACAGGGAGCGACCTTCAGCGTGCTGCTTCCTCTGATCGACAAGGACACAGAGGGAAGACGGTCTGTCTATGAAGCCTTAGGTGTCGGAGGAAAAAAACTCGACAGCACATCCGGAATAGCGTATTTCATGAACCAAGCTGAAAACCTTTATGGGGAGGGGAAGTTATCTCCAAGACAAAAAGGGAGAGGAACGGACAAATGAGAATATGGAAATTTGTGCCATTCTGGATTCTTCTGCTGAGCATCGCCTTTGAGGTAGAAGTAACACCTGGCGTCCCGCGAGTATCGGCAAACGACACTACAACAAAAGTCCGCAAGTTGCTTATCCTTGATTCACAAGAAGGAAATCCGTATGACGAAGTCCGTGCCTCGCTCATTAAAACCCTTGAAGGCTACGGCTATGTTGAAGGAAGAAACCTGAAAATCGTTATCAGGTTTTCCGGCAACAACATCAAGCAAGGTGAGCTCATCCTGAATGAGGAGTCGAAAAACGCCTATGATGTTATATTTGTCGGAGGCACGGCCGCCACGATATCTGCCCGAAACACACTGTACGGAAAAACACAGCCGGTGGTTTTCGGCTCGCCAACCGACCCTGTTGGAATCGGCGTTATCAAGGATTTCAGCAGCAGGCCGCGTGCGAATTTCACCGGCGTATGTTACCCGGTGCCGGTCAAGGCACGTCTGAAATTCATCAGGCGGCTTATGCCCAAAGCCAGGACCTTCGGACTGATCTATGCGGATATGCCCCAGTCCCGCAGCTACAGGAAATGGATTGAGGACCTTCTGGAAAACGATCCCGAGTTCAAGGATATCGAGATCATCTTCAGACCGGTTCCCTTTGTGACAGGAGAAAATGGGGACAAGGCAATGGCGGAAAATTCAAAGAAATATATAGCAGAACTCGATCCAAAGGTGGATGCTTATATCAAGCCCTGTGACACGATGGGGACACGAGGATATTTTTCAGAGGTTGTCTACAGCACGTCCACCAAACCTCTTATCGGTCTCGTAAGAGATGACGTGATGGGGAAATGGGGGGCTGTGGCTACGATATATCCGTCGCACAAAAGTATCGGCAGTCAGTCGGCCAGGATGATAAAGGAGTTTTTTGAGGGCAAAAAGATCAGCAATATCATACCTGAATGGCCGAAAAAGTTTGGAGTCGCTGTTGACCTTCAGAAGACAAAGCAGTTTGGAATCAATGTCTCGGTCGAGCTGCTCCAGATTGCCGGAGAAGACATCATCCACTAGCGGATGAACATTTGGAGATCATAGGAGCCCCCTGATGAAACTGAGCAGGAAGATACTTCTCATTACAATCACCGTCTTATTCATTTCCCTGTCGATAAGCTCCGCTGTTCTTATTGTCAGCTTCAAGAAGAACTATACCGAAGCCATCCTTACCGGAACATACGGCATCGGCCATAGCCTGAACACGGTCGTGGCTGAACTGCTGAGCCTGGGGCTGCCCTTTGAATCCTTTACCGGCATGAACAGAAAGTGCAGGCAACTGCTGGAATCAAACTCCAATATTTCGTATGTCGGAATTGCAGATGTTAACGGAAAGGTACTGTATCACAGCGATCCGGCATTGATCGGCAGAGTCTTCAGCGATGATGTCATGAAAAGAAGCATCGCTTCGCTCAAGCCTCTCGCGCAAGAATATAAGAGATTCGACGGTCATCATTACTATGATCTGACAATCCCCATCATAGATTCCGCAAATACCCATCTTGGACTGATACGTATCGGCTTCCGCACCAGCGTCGTCATGGATAAAATCATGTCGGCCCTGATTCAGATACTCATCACCTTCTCTCTATCATTTATCGTCATTGCAGTGCTGATCTACTCTTTCATTTCCCGTTTGATATCAAACCCGGTCATCAGGATTTCGGAGCATGCCAGAGCAATAGCCGAAGGTGATTATGACATAAAACTGGCAGTGGCGGCTAATGACGAGGTGGGCATACTCGCCGATTCAGTGAATCATATTGCGTACCAGGTGAAACAAAAAACCCATGATCTGGAAGCCGCCAATGCCGAGCTGGAGCTGAAACTTGCACAACAGAAAGAAGCTGAAAAATCCCTGAAAGCAAGTGAGGCAAAGTACCGCCTGATCGTTGACACGGCCAACGAGGGCGTCTGGATGCTGGATGAAGACGGCTGTACAGCCTTTGTCAACGCTCGCATGGCTGAAATGATCGGTTACCCGGCGGAAGAGATCATTGGTCTCAAATTCGCCTTCTTCCTGTTTGACGAGGATTTGCCCGATCACGAGGCGAGGATGAGAACATGGCGTCAGGGCGTGGCTGAGCAATACCAGCGTCGGGTGCGGCACAAAAACGGTCAGGTTGTCTGGACCCTCGTCTCTACTGCTCCCGTTCTTGATGCCGGCCTTCACTTCCAGGGCTCTTTTGCCATGTTCACCGACATCACTGAAATCAAGCGGACTGAAGAGGAGCTGAGGCAATACCACCACCATCTTGAGGACCTGGTGACGCAACGCACCGAAGAGCTCGCCGTAGCCAAGGAGCGGGCAGAAGCCGCCAACAAGGCCAAGAGCATTTTCCTGGCCAACATGAGCCATGAGCTGCGCACACCCATGAACGCGATTCTGGGATATTCGCAGCTTATGCAAAGAGACACGTCGCTGCGATCCGAACAACAGGGATATCTGAAGACCATCAATCGCAGCGGCGAGCATCTGCTGGCGTTGATCAATGACGTGCTGGAAATATCCCGGATCGAGGCAGGACGCATCACGCTCGAACCCGTTACTTTTGATCTCCGCGCCATGCTCCGCGATCTGTACACCATGTTTCGGGTGAGAACGGATGTCAAGAACTTGTTGTTTGATCTGACCGAAATCAGTGAGCTTCCCCGTTACGTGGTTACCGATGAGAACAAACTGCGCCAGGTGCTGATCAACATGCTGGGGAATGCCGTGAAGTTCACTGAAGAAGGCGGCATCGCCGTCCGAGCTGCAGTAAAAGAGGAGGTCTCGGACGAGCTGCGTCTGGTGGTGGAGGTCGAGGACACCGGGGGCGGTATAGCAGAGGAAGAATTGGACAGGGTATTCGAGTACTTCGAACAAACGGCAAGCGGCAGACAGTCCAAGAGCGGCACCGGCCTGGGGATGGCCATCAGCCGGGATTATGCCCGCATGATGGGAGGAGACCTTACCGTGACCAGCCGGTTGGGTAAAGGGAGTATCTTCCGCCTGGAGATCGGCATCAGGAAGGGAGGGGATGCGGACCTCGAAAAGAAGGTCCCGAAGCGCCGTGTGATCGGTATCAGACCCGGCCAAAGCATTCCTCGTGTCCTGGTTGCCGAAGACAAGGAGGAAAGCCGTACCCTGCTGGTCAAGCTTCTCCAGGCAGTGGGCTTCGAAGTGCGGGAAGCCGTCAACGGCCGGGAGGCTCTGGAGGTCTTTGAGACGTTCCTGCCGCACTTCATCTGGATGGACATCCGCATGCCGGTGATGGACGGTATGGAGGCGACCCGGCGCATCAAGGCCACGGAAGCCGGTAAATCGACCATAATCGCAGCGCTTACCGCTTCTGCCCTGGCAGAGGAGCAGAGACCGATCCTTGTAGCAGGCTGCGATGAAATCGTACGGAAGCCTTTCCGTGAGCAGGATATTTTCGAAGTTATGGCAAAGCATCTGAGACTGGACTATACGTATGAAGGGGAGCAGGTGGAAGAAGCAGTTATCGATCCGGCAGATGAAGTGAGCCTCGAACGGCTGGCTGCCTTGCCGGCCGAACTGCGCAACGAATTGTATGAAGCTGCGCTGATGCTGGATACGGTCCGAATTGTGGCAGTGATCGAAGAAATTATCGGGCAGGATGCTTCACTTGGTGGTTCATTGAAAACACTTGCCAAAAAGTTCGATTTCGATCGCATGCTCAGGCTGCTGGAAAGTGAGGGCGTCGATCCCGGAGGACCGAAATGATTAATAATGGAATGAAAAAGACAGATATCCAGGAAATCCTCGTTGTCGATGATACTCCTGGCAATCTGGAGCTTCTGACGAATATTCTTGCCAGTCATGGTTATCGGATACGCTCGGCATCCAGCGGACGCCTGGCACTGAGATCCGTGGCCGTTAAGGCGCCGGATCTGATCCTGCTGGATGTGAGAATGCCGGAGATGGACGGCTACGAGGTCTGCCGGTATCTTAAGGACGATGAAAGATATCGGGACATTCCGGTGATCTTTATCAGCGCCCTGGATGAGCTGTCCGGCAAGGTAAGGGGATTTGAAACAGGAGGCGTTGACTACATCACCAAACCGTTTGCATCGGCCGAGGTTCTCGCCAGGGTGAAAACGCACCTGCGCTTGCGGCATCTGCAGGTGAATATGGAAGCACTGGTAAAACAGCGCACGGAAGAACTGTCCCGAGCCAATGTCGAACTTACTGCGGAAATCGCCGAGCGTTTCCGGGCCGAGGATGATTTGCGCCGGACGAACCGCTTGTTCAAGATGCTCAGCGAATGCAATCAGACCCTGGTGCACGCAAAAGACGAGTCGACTCTGTTCCACGATGTTTGCCGGAATATTGTGGAAATAGGTGGCTATGCAATGGCCTGTATCGGCTTTGCCGGGCAGGGCGAGGGAAAACTCATCCATATTGCTGCTTCTGCCGGTTGTGCGGAAACCTGCCTCACGGAGGGGATGAAGCTATCCTGGGGGGACACAGCGGCGGGCCGCAATCCACTCGGTATGGCTATCCGGACTGGAGAATCCGTGGTTCGTGAGGGACTGAGGAATGATTCAGGATTCGGCGCCTGGTGCCCCGATGCAGCGAGAAGGGACTGTCTGTCCGTATTCGCCATTCCTTTGTTCACGGCCGGATGTTGTGTGCCTGGAGCGCTGAGTGTGCAGATGTGCGTGCCGGGGGAATGTAGCCCTGAAGAGACGAAGCTGCTGGCGGAGTTGGCCGGTGATCTGGCCTATGGTGTCAATGCCTTGCGAGTACATGATGAGCGCAGGAAAACCGCTGAAGAACTGTCCAGAAAAGAGGCTCGTCTGCAAAGTATAGTCCGATCATCGCCCACCGGTATCGCCATTATTTCAGACCGGATATTTCGCGATGTGAATGAGCGTTTCTGCGAAATGCTCGGATATGAGAAAGAAGAGCTCATCGGCAACAGCATTCGTCAGATCTATGAAAGTGAAGAGGATTTCAATCAGGCTGGTATGAAGGCGTATGCCGAACTTGCGATGAGAGGCACGGCAAACATCGAAACCCGTTTTCGCCGTAAAGACGGCGGGGTTATTGATGTTCTCCTGAGTTCAGCGGTCATAACCTCCTCTGGTGACTACCCCGAAATAAGCCTTGCCGTATCGGAGAGCAGCCGACGGAAAGAGATGGAGGAGGAATTTAACTTCACCGTCCTCGATATTACCGAGCGAAAACGGATGGAGCAGGAATTGCTGGACTCTGCGGTCCGCTATCGAACGATCTTTGAAAATACCGGAACCGCGATGGTGATTATTGAAGAGGATACTGTCATTTCTCTGGCAAACGCAGAATTCGCCGAGGTTGTCGGGTACGCCAGGGACGAGATAGAGGGGAAAATGAAATGGACGGTTTTTGTTCCCCAGCAGGAATTCCTCGATCCGATGAAGAAGTATCATCAGGCGCGGAGAGTAGATCCTTCCGGAGCGCCGAAAACTTATGAATCCAGAATGCAGGCTAAGAGCGGTCATATTGCCGAGGTGGTTATCACCGTTGTGATGATGCCGGGAACGACAAAGAGCGTTGCCTCGATTATCGACATTACCGAACAGAAGAAACTTGAAGCCAGGATTCGCCAGGCCCAGAAGATGGAGGCCATCGGAACTCTTGCCGGCGGGATTGCTCATGATTTTAACAATATCCTGAGCGCCATCATCGGCTATACCAACCTGGCACTAATCAAGAGCACGATGGACAGTAATCTCCGCCACTATATCGAGCAGATTTATCAGGCGGGAGAACGCGCAAAAGATCTGGTGAACCAGATTCTGACCTTCAGTCGCCAGACCGAACAGGAGCTGAAACCGGTGCCTGTCGCATTGATAGCAAAGGAAGTTCTCAAGCTGCTCCGCTCCACGCTGCCGACAACCATTGAGATTTGCCAGGATATCTCCACGTCTTTCCAGCGAGACATTGTCCTTGCCGATCCGACGCAAATCCATCAGGTATTGATGAATCTCTGTACCAACGCCGCCCAGGCGATGTCTGCCCGGGGCGGGGTTTTAAGTGTGAAGGTCTCAAAGATCGAGGCTGATGCCGCGCTGATCCATGGAATTCCTGATCTGCAACCCGGGCACTATGTTGTCCTGACGGTCAGAGACACCGGTCAGGGGATGGATGCCACGATTGTCGAACGAATCTTCGACCCCTATTTTACCACCAAGCCGCCGGGGGAGGGAACCGGACTGGGGCTTGCCGTGGTCATAGGGATCGTCAAGAAGCTCAGGGGAGCGATCACGGTCAGCAGCGAACCGGATAAAGGAAGTGTTTTCCGGGTCTATCTGCCGGGGTTGCAGGAACAGGCCTCGGAACAATCCGACACCAGGGAGGATCTCTCCACCGGTAGCGAACGTATCCTTCTTGTTGATGACGAAACAGTGCTGGTCGAACTGCTCAGGGAGATGCTGGAGAGCCTTGGATATCATGTCATCACCAGCACTGCCAGTCTGGATGCTCTTAAGACATTCCGCAGCATTCCTGACAAATTCGACCTGATTTTTACCGACATGACCATGCCGAAGATGACCGGTATTGAACTGGCCCGTCAATGCAGGGAAATACGTCCTGACGTGCCGATTATTCTCAGTTCCGGGTACAGCGAACTGATCAATGATAAGACGGTAAAAGAGGCCGGAATTTGTGAATTTGTTACCAAACCTTATGATATCAGCCAGATTGCTAAAATCCTCCGACGCGCTTTAGCCACTGGAGAAAAATAAGGTATTTGTCAATTTCACGTAGGTGGTCAGCCGATCAATTGGCATAAGGGTGGGTTATATATCTAATTAATCTGATATGTTATCTTTTTTCTCCAGAGTGTCACCCGGGATATGCCAAGTTCTCTGGCAGCAGCGCTCTGATTGCCATGATGTTTCTCAAGAGCGTAAACGATCGCTTTCTTTTCTGCGTCATTAACAATTTGCTTGGATTTTGCCAGCGGTACGGATGACATGCTTACGAACGCACCAGTCTGATTTTCAGATGGATTAATGATTTGTTCCGGCAAGGATTCCGGTCTGAGAGTTTTCTCATGGCTCATCACCATGGCATATTCTATAGCGTTCTGCAATTCCCGAATATTACCGGGCCATTGATACCGGCACAGCAAACGGCGAGCTTCTGTGGAGATAGCGGTAAAGCGTTTATCGATAGGGTGCTTTTGGATGAAATACTCTGTAAGGGCAATGATATCCTCAGGCCTTTCTCTCAAGGGGGGGGATAAAAATCGGCACAACGGAAATGCGGTAATACAGATCTAACCTGAAATCGCCGGATTTAACCAACCGCTTCAGCGGCTTGATTTGTCGCACAGATAATGCGAAGATTAATTTTATAGCTTTTATCTTCTCCTACCGGCCGGATCTCGTTTTCCTGAATCGCCCGCAGTAGTTTTACCTGCAACCGTTTTTCCATATCGCCTATTTCATCCAGAAACAAAGCGCCGCCTTCGGACTCTCGAAAAAGACCTGGCCGGTTTGAAATTGCTCCGGTAAAAGCTCCTTTAACATGGCCAAACAATTCCGACTCTAGTAAACTGGCAGGCAGGGCTCCGCAATTTACTGCCACAAACGGTTTTTTGTTACGTGCACTTTGAAAATGAATAGCCCGAGCCGTTACCTCTTTACCCACACCAGTTTCACCAGTGATTAGAACCGGAGACTCCACCTCGGCACATCGGATAATAGCGTGAAAAACCTTTTCTATAGCCTTGCTGCTTCCTACCATTTGGGTTTGCAATGATTCCCCGCGGATCTGGCGCCGAATGTGGAAAAGCTCCTTCTCCTTTTCTTCCAGTTTTTCCCGCCGGGCGCCCCCCTTCCCCGAATTCGTGTTCGGGAGACCGGCCCAAGTAGAGTGTGATCAATAAACAGGTTGTTGGATTTCCAATGTTTACCGATTAAGGGCGATTTTTATGTCTGAGGGGTCTGTATGAAATCCCACGGTCTGGCGGGATCAAGCAGCTGCCCTGTGGATTTGCACACCTTCAGAGTTTCAATCACAAGAAACCTCTATAGAGATGGTTCAGAAACGCTGAGACTGCAACAGCACGTTTTCCAGACGCATTGTATAGTTAACCGGTGCATGATTTGATAAAAACAGCGGAGGGTCGGTCAGGCTGCGAATGTCTATGGATGCAATGTTTGTCCGGATATCATCTTTCAGGCAAAAAGGCGTGCCGACATGACAGAAATCAAACGGAATGGCGGAAGGCGGTACCGTAGTGATGATATCGCGATCATTTTCAAACCGGTATATCCGGGTGTTTTTCAACAAATCTGCAAAAACGGAATCACCCGTTTTGGGAGCGCCGAATGTGTAAACCGCTCTGGCCGGAAATATGGAGGCTGCCAGAACGGCCAGGGCGCCTCCCAGACTGTGGCCTGTGACGTAGAGAGGAAAGTCGTTTCTGAGAAGAAATGGTTCTATTTTTTGCCAAAGTCCTAAAAAATCCGATTTAAAACCGCTGTGAACCGATCCGCCTCCCATCCAGCCGGTCTGCATGGCTTTCAGGTTGGACAGCCATCCTTCGAATCCGCTGGTGCCGCGAAACACCAGAGCTGAAAATGGACGGGATGCGTTGCGTCGAGACGCAACAATCGCACCGTAATTGGTTCCGCTGGAAAATGTCGCTATTTCCCGCAACCCCACATTTCGCAGAATTTCGGAGCGTGTCGGTACCAAAGCCTCGGCGCCTGTCTCATCCGGGTCCTGTCGGTAGATGAGCCGGGAGAGTTCACAAAGCCACCATGCATTGATCAGGCTGCAATCCATCGCATCTGTTTCAAACGGTGGTGGGCATGGGACATCGAAATACCGGCTGGATATCCACGGCCGTAGCAAGGCGTCCCACGATGAGTCCAAAATACGTCATTCCTGTCATTGAATGGTGATCTCGATGGATGGCCTGTTTCGATACCGTACCCGCATCAGTTTCAGATCGATCTGGACGGCGTCGTTTTGTGGATATCGAAAGGTCACATCCTTGATTTTTTCTTTTTCGCCGCTGAAAAACGCCGCATCCGTTTTCTTTTTGATCTTCAGAGCGTCTTTGTGCGCAAAAAAATCGAAGATCCGACGACCTGTGACAATATGGGGTTTGGACAGGCGCAAATGCGTTGCGGCCAGTCTGTTTATATAGCAGATGGTGTAAGAGGTATCAATCAGAATGATTTTCTGATCGTTGCCATCGACAAAACCCCTGAATAGTTCATATGCCGTATCGGACTGGCAGGGAGCGGCGCCAGCGTTCTGTGAACGGACTGCATACGCTTTTTGAAGAGATTCGTATTGCATTGCCAGTTTCTGATAGGCATCTCTGATCTCATTCAATTCGTTCTGAATCTGGTGTATGTTAGAAAGGGCTTCCGCCAGACCACACTGCTGACAATCTGCAATATTTTGATTAGTTACAGAGAACAGAGTTTCATTCGATGACATCGCAACCCCCTTTCCTGATGCGTTCCCACTTCGGCGCCTTCCGGCCATCGAAGAAACCGCAGGCCTGGTAATACTGTATGTCTTCAAGCCATAACCGGGCATATGTCCGGTCTGTAGCGAACCGTTTTAGTGCTGTCAATGGACGGGTCTGTAAATCCAGGAGCGGACCCATCAACTCGGAGGGATCCCGGAAGCATTCCCAGTCGCATAGCCGGCAATCCCGACGGTTTTTCAATGTATCGGCCGGGCGTAATTCCTCAAATCGTCCCAAATCTTCTCCACCGCGGTAGCCGCAGGGATAGGTATGGCCGTTTCTGGCGTCGATGAAGAAAAAATCGGTTCCTCCACGGCAAGGGTAGGGCAATAATTCATGCTGGGTGTAATGGCGGTAAAGTGCGAGCAGTGATGTACGGGGTGTAAATATCCGGATACGGGAACGGTATTGCGGAATAGTGTTAAACAGCGCCTTGAACAGCAATGCTTTTTCCACCCGGCTGAAATTCACCACAGGAGCGGTGGCGGCGGCGGCGTACACGGCCGATAGTCCGGAACCAGGTTCTGTCGGATGGAGACTCATGGGATAGCAGCAGTTGACCATGGTGAACCCCATGTCACAGATTCGTTGGTAGAATCGGTCAAATCCGGAGCAATAGTTTTCATAGAAGGATTCCGGGCTGTGAATGTCCTCATGCCGGATTCCGGAGAGATTCCGGTTGATCCCAAGATTGGCGGATGGGTAGATGCCGCATTCATGAAAAATAGGCAGGGCTTTATAGATACCTGCGATTACGCCGGGGAGCCCTCGCATCCGTTCATGCACTTCCGGAACAGCGGAATCGATGCTGATCCAGAAGTTGCGTATCCCTGAAGCAGCAAGCCTTTCGGCTATATGCGTTATTCTTCCGGTGAAGTTGCGGTCACTGCTTTCTCTGAAAATAAAGCCGTTGGTGCCGGTTCGAATGCAGGGAATGCCTGCCTGAGCGGCATGGCGGATCATTTCCAGTAAATCGTCGAAAAGGAGGAGCGGTTCGCCGCCTGTAAATGAAATGGCCTGGAAGCCTTTTTGAGCCGCCGCGTCGATAATCAGCCGGATATCCTTCATAGGAATACGGGAACGGGGGAAGGGTTCGGTGGTACGCATGCCGCACTGGGGGCATCGGGCATTACAGGCGTCCGTGATCTGAATCACCAGTTGCCCTGGAACACTGTGTTGCCGCCAGGCGCTTTGAATGGCGCGAAGAATCGGGAAGGAATTCATGCATTGACCGCCATGGCGACAGGGAGAGGCTCCACCACCGGCGCGTACATTTTCCATGTTTTCAGAAAAGCGTCTTCAAAAGAACGATCCGCCATGTATTTCCGGGCTGCCAGTCCCATTTGTTTTCTCGTGTCCGGATGATCCAGAAGATATTGAATCGTCTGGAACAGGCTGTCCGTATCGTCTCCTTTCACCACGATACCGGTGATGGAATCAAGCAGGTTTTCCTGAGGTCCGCCCTGATCCGTAACGATAACGGGTATTCCGGATGCCTGCGCTTCCAGCACCACATTGCCGAACGTGTCTGTGGTGCTGGGAAAGACAAAGATATCCGCCGACGCATAAGCCGACGCCAGCGTTTCTCCGGAAAGGCAGCCGGTAAAGGTTACAGGAGTTCCTTTCAGTTTTGCAGTCATTTCCTTCAGGTATGGCCCGTCTCCGACGACAATCAGGTGAATATCGGATCGTTCCCTCAGGAGCTGTTTAAATGCTTCAGACAATATGTGCAGATTTTTTTCCTTGGATACGCGTCCCACATACAGCAGCTTGATACCGGAATCCGCAATGTCGTAATGCAATTTCCAGAAGCCATTCCGGCGCGACGGATGGAAAAGCGAAATGTCGATGCCGCGCTGCATCAGTCTGATTTTTTCTCTTGGGATTCCTTTTTCGACCAGTTCGTCCCCCGTACTTCGAGACGGCACATACACTGTGTCCATCTGGCTGTAATACCACAGAATATATTTCCAGGTCAGGTCCTCGACGGCGCTGTCACCGGTCAGATATCTGGCGTACTGCGGCAGGGATGTGTGGTATGTTCCCTCTATGGGCAGCTTCAGAATCCGGGCGATAGCAAGGGCCGCCAGTCCGATGGGGCCGGGTGTGGCGGAGTGAAGGTGGGTGAAGTTCTGCTCGTAACAGTAGGCCAGCATTTCCAGAATTGGCGGATAGAATATTTTCTGTTCCGGATATTCAGGCAATTCATGAATGCCTACGGGCTTGAAGTTTTTGACGCCTTTACTGTCCGGACGATCTTCGGAGTCGCAGGTGACGATGGTCAGATTTTTTTGAATTTTTAGAGCGAGTTCCACCTGCTGGTGCAGGGTTCTGGCCACACCGTTGACTTCGTAGAAGGTGTCCGTGAAATGGGCGACGCGGATATGAGAATCGCTTTCCAGATTGCCTGGCGATGTATGGTTGCAGAATCGCGTACGGATTTCCTGAATCAGCGTTCTGTCTCGCGTAAAATGTGAAAATGATACAAAATATGGCGCCAGTAACGTATAAAGCCCTCCTGCGGATCCGATGGTGTGAAAGATGTCGAATACATTGGCGCCGGACAGATGCCCGAACAGATGACTGGCGAAACCGTTGGCGACGTTGCTGGATATCTGGTTGACAAACCGGAACCACTTTTTTTCCGCTGCATCAAAAGGGGCTTCCGGAGCCCGATCCGTCTGCAACATATCCGGATTGTCATGAATCAGATTGCGGGTTTCCCGCCGGATCATTTCCACAAGATTTCGAGGAAGTTCTGTTTCCGGCCGGGAAGGTTTCCGGTAGTTCCAATAAAAATAGATACGGGAAATGATGCCCGGAGCATTTTCTGTGCGATGGCGCAGGGAATGATCCAGAAACCGCATCAGGATATCCCGTTCGGTGTAGCGCTCCAATTTGAATTTGCTGCGATAAAACTGATAGGCGATTCCGTACAGGTTATGCGCCAGTGTCAATGGCGACGAAGGATGGCTGATTATGCGGGATGCGCCTGCAGATAACGCCTGTAGCGCAGATACTGTTTCCGGTGGGCTGAAAATCTCCGTGTGGGTTCGACCGATATTCAGTCCGCTGTGGTCATCCGAACCGCCGGTCAGATATTTTTTCCATGAGTCGGCACCGTATAGTTCGATGCCGTGTAAATTCGCCAGTTGGTCCATTGTCTGCGGGGTGAGTTGGGAAATCGCCGTCTGAAGACAATGGCTTTGAAGTGCATCTCTTGCCCCATTGATTTCAAAATTTGAGAAAAGCAGCAGGAGCTTTTCAAAATGTGAAAGGCTCAACCGGTCATTGATGCTGTACAGCGGATGGGCTACCGAGTGGATAATACCTTCTTTTCGAAGATATGCCGCCAGATCAAAGATATTTTCCCGCGCCTTCTGGATATCCTTATGTTGCTTTTCCGAGATGTTATAGCCCAGTATATGGATTTTACACCGGTCTTCGGGAAAATAGCTGGTGACTTCCTCACTGATGAAGGTTCCGGGTAAATGGGCGATCTCCAAAGCTCCTGAAATAGTGTTGTGATCCGTGATGGTTACCATGTCCATGCCCTTTTCCCGGGCGATTTCATAAATCTGTAATGGTTCTGTGAAGCTTTCAGGACATCCGATCTTCTGAAGCACCCACTGAGAAGCGCGTTTTGAAAATCTGGAGTGAACGTGAAGATCCACCTTTACGACAGGCGTCTGCGTCGGGCTGTTATGCATATTGTCAATCCTTCCAGTTGCAGGTTCATCCACAAAAGGCGTACCGCCACATCACACAGTTTTATCATCGATGCGGAGAACACCTGATGTGTCTCAAGCGTTCTCCACTTATAAAGGAACGTTGTGTGAAATACGTTACAGAACGATTAGGCTTTTGTTAAACAGGACGACTTCGTAAAAAGTCCGCATGCTGCGTTGCGCTGCATCCTTCGTCGTTGCGGCGTACCATAAGTACGCCTCACTCCTCAGGATTTGCGCGCCTTGCCTGCGAACATTTTACGAAGCCGTCCCAAAATCGACTTTTTACGAAAGCATCAAACAGGATATACTCATATAAAGCCGTTTTTTTAATGACGCTGTAAAAATATTTATAATTTTAAATTATAAGACAATATTGTAAGTACGATAAGACTAAAATAACAGATATGAAATAAAATATAAAAATCTGTGGTTGATGGGCATGTCCGAATAATTGTGAATCATTAAAAATTTATTTCAATATTGTATTTTTTGGCGCCAATAAATAACACTTTTGTTTTAAATTTGCGGATATCCGTTTTTGAGATGCTTTTTAAATTCCGGTAAAAACAATCAATAATATTTATGAAATCAGTTAATTATCAACTGATGTTTCTTCTGGTATTCACTATGGCATATCTATTGCTGAACTGGTGATTTATGGAAATGGTAACGGCATATTTTTCGTCGAAATCGTCTTTAACAATGGGAAGGAACAGATGAATAGAAAAATTGGGATAACAGGTCTGATATCGTGTCTGGTCGGGTTATTGCCGCAGGTCTGCACTGCGGCGGAACATATGCCGGTGGATACCGGAACCACCGCATGGATGCTGACATCCACCGCTCTGGTGCTGCTGATGGTGCCAGGGCTTGCCATGTTTTATGGCGGACTGGTAAGAACCAAGAATGTACTCGGCACCATGATGCACAGTTTTGTCGCAATGGCGGTTATTGGCGTTTTATGGGTGGTTTGCGGTTACAGTATCGCGTTCGGGCCGAATATTTTGGGTGGCTTTGCCGGATGGAGCAATGATTATTTCCTGCTGAAGGGGATTGACAGCACTATTGTAAAAGGTGTTCCGGAATATGTTCTGGCCATGTTTCAGGGAAAATTTGCCATTATTGCGCCGGCGCTGATCAGCGGCGCTTTGGCGGAACGGGTTAATTTCAGGGGATATGTCGCGTTTATCATATTGTGGATGCTGTTGGTTTACTGCCCGCTATGCCACTGGGTTTGGGCTGCTGACGGATGGCTGGCCACATCGGGCGCTTCCGGTGTTATCGATCTGGCGGGAGGATTGGTCATTCATGTTTCGGCGGGATTCAGCGCTCTCATAGTGGCCATTTTTCTGGGCCCCCGGCTGGGATATCCCAAAACGCCCATGACGCCGAACAACCTGGTCATGACTCTGGTAGGCGCGGGGCTGCTGTGGGTGGGGTGGTTTGGTTTCAACGCCGGATCGACCGTACACAGCGGTCTGGATACCGCGCGTGCGCTGACCATGACCCAGGTTTCAGCCGCCAGCGGCGCTCTGACCTGGCTCATTATTGAGGCCGTGAAATATCGCAAGGCGACAGCCTTGGGATTTGCTTCCGGCATCCTGGCCGGTCTTGTCGCCATTACCCCGGCGGCAGGCGTTGTGGTGCCGTATGGCGCAATCATCATCGGCGCTCTTTCATCGGTGATCTGTTTTTATGCACTGGTTCTCAAATCAAAGATCGGCTATGACGACAGTCTGGACTGTTTTGGAATACATGGCGTCGGAAGCAGCCTAGGGGTTATCATGCTGGTATTCTTTATCCGGGATAGCTGGATGCGCCATGCCGCTGAAACCGCCGGACATCCCTGGACAATCTGGAACCAGCTTTCAGTGCAGGCTCTTGGCATCATTGTTACTATTTTATTTGCAGTAACGGCCACTCTGGTTATCTGTTGGATCGTGGAAAAGACGGTCGGATTCCGGATTTCTGCGGATTCTGAAGTGGCGGGACTCGACAGTTCCGTGCATGGCGAGTATGGCTACGGGTATATGCAGGAATACTGATGGGTTTGTAGAAAATCTGATCTCTATGTATCGCCAGTCCTTCGTCAATGTACCCTAAAAAGTACGTCTCATCGACGAAGGATTGACGCATCTCGACCTTATATTATAGCGTTATCATATGGCTTTCGACAGACCGATCACGAATTGGCCACCGGCTTGATTTTGATCTCCACCCGCCGGTTCAACTGGCGACCTGCTTCGGTTTGATTGGTGGCAATCGGTCTGGTTTTTCCGTAACCGACGGTTTCGATCCGGCTGGACGCCACGCCCCGTTCCACCAGCTGGCTTTTGACCGCTTCGGCGCGCTGTTCGGACAATCTCTGATTTAAATCCGCTGAGCCGCGGCTGTCTGTATGTCCTTCAATGGTGATCTGAGTTTGGGGGTATTGAACCATGACTTGGGCAATGCGGTCAAATTCCGAGTACGTCCCAGGTTTGACAACTGCGGAATTGGTGTCGAAAAACACATCTCCCTTGAGCGTCAAAGCGATAATCTGGGGGGGCGCCTGCTGCTGTCCGGATCCGGAAGGCGGTGCGGTAACATCCGGCTCCCGACTGACGGAAACAGCGCGGGAATTCGCAAGTTCCTGCTGGAAAGCCGCCTGCTGCTTGTCCATCATATGACCGACGCCGGCCCCGGTCAACCCGCCAACCGCAGCGCCAATGGCGGCACCGAGCAGTGTGGACTTGGTGTCATGGCCTATCAGCTGCCCTGCCAGTGCCCCGGCAGCAGCGCCTCCGGCAGTTCCATATAACGCCCCCTTACCTGTATTGGACTGCGGCATTTCTGCGCAGGCAGGCAGCATCAGGGCTGCTGTGATACCCCATACGACCCATTTTTTTTTCATAACAGCAATCTCCTTTTTTTACAGATGATGGTTTGATAAAGAGCCTGTTAGCAGAACCCTTTCGGCGCATGTCCGTTATCGCAGCGAATCTGCGTCAACGATCGAACCAGCGCATTTTACTTTTGCATCCTTATACCTGTCTTTATCGTACTTATCAAATGTTTTGAGAATTCACGATAAGGCGTTTGCTGATAGGCGTGTTGAACGTATCGATATACTCTTTCAATGGAAAAGGAGCGCAAGCGAGAAGGTATAAAAGCACGAATTGCGACGGGTTAAGTGTATATCACAATGCGTTTTTTGACTTTTTACCGCTTCATCGCATATAATACCTGACATGGAATTTACATTTGCCCCTATCGGTATCATTCACTCCTGTTTCAAAGAAAAATTCGGTATTCCCAGACAGCCTGATCTGGTTTCAGAATCCAGGGCCGTGTTAAAAATATGGCCTGCATTCGATCGTCCGGAGGCTTTTAGAGGGCTGGATACTTTTTCTCATATATGGGTTGTGTTCGTTTTTCACGCTTCCATAAAGCACGACTGGAATGCAACCGTCCGGCCGCCTCGAATGGGCGGTAACCGCCGCACCGGTGTATTTGCAACACGTTCTGGTTTCAGACCTAACCCCGTCGGCATGTCCGTCGTTAAGCTCGAAAACATCACCCGCCACGAGAAACAAACCTGCCTGCATTTGAGGGGAATAGATATGCTGGACGGCACACCGGTACTCGATATCAAACCTTATATTCCTTATGCAGACAGCATTCCAGAAGCCTGCGGCGGGTTTGCGGCGGAACGTCCGATATCGGGCATCGAGGTATGTTTCGATCCGGAAATCCGGAAGTTCTGTCTGGAAAAAGAAAAGGATGGTTATCCGGGATTTCTGGCGCTTATCGAACAGGTGCTGAAAGCGGACCCCAGACCTGCCTACCATGCGACAACCTGTCAGAAGAAACAGTTTGGAATGAAACTTTACGATTTTGATATTCAGTGGGAAATATCAGACAACATCATCCGTGTTTACAGAATTACGCATGAATGATCACCAGCAAGGCCGTTCATGGTCTTCGACCCGATATTTTTTTGATGATGGACTCCGCTTCGAGTGCCAGCGCTGTGGCATCTGCTGCACCGGAAGTCCTGGCCTTGTCTGGATCAATACCCGGGAAATTCATTTACTGGCGGATTATCTGAAAATATCTGTACAAGAAACCATCCAGTGTCATCTTCGATCGATTCCTGATGGCTTCAGTATCAAAGAGGAGAACGACGGACGATGCCGCTTTTATCGGAAAGGCTGCCGCATTTATGATGTCCGGCCATTGCAGTGCAGGACTTTTCCATTCTGGCTGAACCACCTGCGTTCATTCTCTCAATGGGCAAAAGTCGCTGATTCATGTCCAGGGATTGGCAAAGGAAATTTGTATTCGAAAGACAAAATACTCGAAATCCTGTATCAATCCATGAATCATTTTGAATTTATATAAAAATGTTCGAATGTCTCTTTACTCATTATGTCCTGTTCAATGATTCCCGTTCACTTTAAGGGTTGACAAACAGCCATTGAATATTCTATGAAGAAACAGTATCGTTTTGGTAAATGGTTTCACAGTTGCTGAATTTGCCGTCAAACACTTAATATCATATCAAAATTAAAAGATATGTTGTTAGGTAACGCTGCTGTGGTGTTCAGTATCGCTGAACGTTGACACGGAACAGAAACATCAGGTGACGAGTTGATCAATGAGCAAAAATACCATAAATAAAATAGATATTAGATATTTTCTTTCTGCAATAACCTGTATTTTATTTGTTTTTATGACTTCAATCACTGCATTTTCAAAAGTCAGACATACAGGTCACATTTCCGACAAACCCTCCGTAAAAAAATTTCCGACGAAGCCATCTAAAAAATTGATGGCGAAAGTAGAGCATAAAACGGCAAAACACGCTGCGATAAAACCCGCTGCTGTTCATGCGCCCGTGAATCTCAAAAATGCGCATAAAACTTCTTCAAAAATCGCTCTCGAAAAATCTGAAAAGAAGAAACATCTTGTACATGCTTCTCATAAAACTGCTGTAAAACCCGCAAAAAAAACAGTTGTAAAAACCCTCGCTTCGAAACATCCGGCTGCGCAGCATAAATCACCACAAAAACATCTTGTCGTTGCGTCTCATGTCGTCAGGCATCCGGCTTCTCATTCTAAACATTCCATTCAGCATTCCCGCCGTATAGCGGCGTTAAATCGTCATTCTCACCATATGACGGTCAAGCACAAAACGTCTTCTTCCCGCCACATGGCGATTCTTGCTTCAAAGGAAGTGCATCATTTTCATTATTCACCCGCAGAATACATGAAGCTCAAACTTCAGACCGATATGAAGGAATACCTGGGGGTTCCCTATCGGACAGGTGGCTCCAGTTTTAAAGGTATGGACTGCTCAGGTTTTTCTAGAACCATTTACGCCGAAGTTTTCGGCGTTACCTTGCCGCATAATTCCGCAGAGCAGTTTTCCTGTCCCAAACTTCACAGCGTGAATGAAAATAAATTAAAAACGGGAGATCTTATTTTCTTCTCCAAAAGAAAACGAATCAACCATGTCGGTATCTATCTCGGACATCGACGTTTCATGCATGCTACAAATGGCAGTGGCATTACCATTTCCAGTATAGACAACCAACATTGGAAATCCCTTATTGCCGGCACCAAACGATTGATGTCTTTTAACAAACCCCCGCAGCACCATAATAGATCGTAGTAAAAAAACTTTATTAATGCGACGGCAGTACGCTTTCTCCATCGGTATTTCTACCGAGACACATGACAATCATTGGTTACAGTTGTTATGGGTAGAGATGCCGCTTTTTGCCATATTCCGGTATCAACAAATTGAATGGAGGAATGTCCGGGGGAGGGGGCGACTGTTTTTTCCGCTCCGTGATCGTTGCTGCCTTATAGAAAAGCAGGATGGAGGATCGGAATTTCTGCCTGTCGTTCGTGAATTTGAGATAATAAAACCCATGATGAACTTGCAAGAAATCAAAATAAAATCCTTTATAACCTGTTTGCTGTCAGTTTTGTTATGTATCCTGTGTATTTTGATCTCAGCGAGCAGCACGTCCGCTAAAGAAAAACATCCCACCCATAAAGCTATTTGTACCAAAGCATCTGCAAAAACTGCCATAAAAAGCGATAGGCAAAAATCGACTAAAAACGTCAAACATGGCCTGAAAACAGCTTCCGGAAAAACGCACTCAAAGTCAGCTCAAAAAATGACGCGTCAATCCGCCGCAAAAATATCACGCCTGGGTGTTCATCAGAAAAAACACAGCGTTAAGAAAAAGCATATGATTGCTGAAAAGTCCGGAAGAAAGAAACGGATGCAACGTGGCCAGGCCTCTCATCACTTTTATCGTCATGTCATTGCTTCCGAAAGACCGGCTTCTGGTCAGTTTCACTATACCACTTCCGATTATCTGGAAAATCAACTTCAGGAAAAAATGGAAGCGTATATCGGTATTCCGTATCGCAGTGGGGGAGAAAGTTTTCGGGGGATGGATTGCTCGGGCTTTTCCAGAACGCTGTATGCCAATCTTTTTGGCATTTCCCTGCCGCACAGTTCAGCAGAACAATTCGAATTTTCCAAATTGCACACTGTTGATGAAGATAATTTAAAAATCGGAGATTTGCTCTTTTTTTCCAGAAGAAAACATATCAATCATGTTGGCGTTTATCTGGGGGAGGGCAATTTTATCCATGCAACCAATGGCAGCGGTATTACGGTTTCCAGTCTGAATGATACGTTGTGGAAATCCCAGATTGTCGCTGCAAAACGTCCCATGTCTTTTGATAAATCCGGAGGAGCGGAAGCGATTCAGCTCGAAGGGTCTTTCAAGATTCCATTTTCCGGCGGACAGGTATCATCCTACACCCATGATCAATTTCATCCTGACGCTGACAGCCCTGTGCGACCGGACGCGCTGGCGGCTGCCGCCGGTAATGACGCATATCGTCTTGACAGTGGTCATCTTTATACCTATGAGTTTGAATACAGCCAGAAACTCTGGAACGAAAACTGTGATATCCGGCTGAGCGCCATCCGTGAAAAGTTTGATAAATCCACATCCTGGAACGTGTATGATCGTACGATGGATGAAGATTGGCCCGTGATGCTTCTGGACAGCGGAAACGAATCTTTCCTTCGTCATGGTTTCAAACTGGCCAGCAGCATCCGTCCGTTTGAAGGTTTCAGCATTACGCCTTCATTCCTGTTTTTGAACTATGAACAGCCTCCGGCCAGAAATACGATGGAAGCGCCCACACGGATTTTCGGCCTGAATACCCAGATGATCCCACGGACAGGACCGTGGTCGGTGTCTATGGCGGCTCATTATGCAGATCAGCAGGATATGATCAAATCGCCTTTTCTGACTTCCGATGCGTACAATAATTCGGATATGTCATTCAAGTTGGCGTATTTTTTTACAAACAATGTTGAACTGTCTCTCATGGGAAAACATGATTTTAACACCCTGCCCAGTGCCAGTGATCTCTCAACATCAGGCACAGCGCCGATCAAAAGTGATCTTATGCTGAAATTTGATATGAAATACTGATGTTGTCGCTCTATCAATGCCTGCCCCTTTTCCGGCAGAAAAAGAGGCAGGCTTGATGAAGCCTTTTTGATCTCTGAGATTTTCCTATTTGTAATGAATCCTCAACTCTTTCTTGTTGATTTTTCCGACACTGGTTT
This sequence comes from Desulfobacteraceae bacterium RAAP-1, assembly GCA_001443525.1. GTDB lineage: Bacteria > Desulfobacterota > Desulfobacteria > Desulfobacterales > Desulfatirhabdiaceae > RAAP-1. The sequence continues at coordinate 22,117 of LKPX01000012.1, forward strand.
TAGCAATGGCGTCCACGATGGAGATTTTACCGGGAATGCCATATTTGGGAATGGCGCCGTTGTCCACATATTTTTTAAAAAAGTCTTTCAAATCGTCTTCGCTTACTTTACCCTTGTATTCTTCCTTCAATACCACCAGCGCCATAGGACGTTCTCCCCATTTTTCGTCCGGAATGCCGATGACAGCGGCTTCGCTGACAGCATGATGCTGACTGATAATATCTTCAAGCTCAAGGGATGAAATCCACTCACCGCCGGTTTTGATGACATCCTTCACCCGGTCGGTAATCTGCAGATAGCCTTCTGGATCGATATTGCCGATGTCTCCGGTGTGGAGCCATCCATTTTCCCAGAGCTGTTCGCTGCGTTCCGGATCTTTAAGATATCCCTGAGTGAGCCACGGAGTTCGCGTTACGACCTCGCCAGTGGATTTGCCGTCATGCGGAACGGGAATTCCCTCCGCATCTACAATTTCAAGATGGACCAGTGGCAGCGGAAGCCCGGTTTTACAGCGGATTTCTATCTGGCGATCTTCATTCCAGTCCAGCATGAACGGCTTCATATTGGCTGCGGACAGAATCGGGCAGGTTTCGGACATGCCATACGCAGCGGTCAGGCTAATTCCCATAGACAAAGCCGTTTTGCAAAGTCCCTTGGGTAATGCCGCACCGCCGATGATGACTTTCCATTTGGAAAGGTCGAACTGCCGGACGATCGGGCTGGTAACCAGCATGTGGATGATGGTAGGAACGCAGTGAGAGAAAGTCACGTTTTCCGTGGTGATGAGCTTTAGCAGCATCGGCGGTTCATATTTCCCTGGATATACCTGTTTAAGACCTATCATGGTACACAGATAGGGGATGCCCCAGGCATGGACGTGAAACATCGGCGTCAGAGGCATATAGACATCCATGGAGTTCAGGTTGATCTGAGATTTGTAGATACTTACAGCAGACATTATTCCGTAGGTGTGCAGAACAAGCTGCCGGTGGCTGTAATACACCCCCTTGGGCATTCCTGTGGTGCCGGTCGTATAAAACATTGTGGCCATGGCGTCTTCATCAAAGTCCGGAAAGTCGTAGTCCGCGCCGGCCTGGGATAACAGCCTCTCGTATTCACCTGCAAAATCTAAGGAACTGACGGGCGGGGTTTCCGCATCCGTCAGGAGAACAAATTTCTTGACGGTTTTAAGCTGATCGCGAATACTTTCGAGTACGGGGAGAAAATCGGAGTTGACCAGAATGATATCGTCTTCGGCGTGATTGATGGTATAGATCAGCTGCTCGGGAGAGAGACGGATATTGACCGTATGAAGGACAGCCCCCATCATGGGAACTGCAAAAAAGCATTCCAGATAACGATGGCTGTCCCAGTCCATGACGGCAACGGTATCCCCGGAAGTGATGCCGAGCTGTTCCAGCATATTGGCCAGTTGTGATATCCGGCGGTTCAGGGTGAGATAATTGTAGCGTATCTTGTCTCGATAAACGATTTCCTGCTTTGGTGCATAAATCATGGGCATCCGAAGTATGTTCTTGATCAACAGGGGATAGGCGTACGCTGACGGGGTTCTTTCAATCTTTCTGATGGGCATGTTTCCTCCTTGTCAATAAATGAAATTAATAGATATGACTATACTTGTCATGAAAAACAGGTTGGGTTTGTATGCTTCGGCATATCGTTTGTTCACGATCAGGAAGGCTCCGGATAGCTGTCTATCCGGTTATAGATATCTTCCTGTTCATCCAGAATTTCCCGGAGTATGGATATCGTGGTTAAAGGATTCATGATGACGCATCTGAAGACCACACGCTCAGAACCATCGTCCCCATTGTTTCTGAGGGTTGTGCGGGATACAAAGCTTTTCCCCGCTTCACGTTGAAGTTGTTGCACCTTTCGGGTGATGGTGTTTAGCTGTTCATTTAAAATCACTGTGGCGCTGTCACTCGCATGCGCCATTTGCTGTCGTATGCAGGGTGGATTGATCCGGTATGTCAGGATATTCAATTCAGGAGATGTCATCAGCTCAAAAAGAGATCTTTGCTTGATTTCTTCGGCAAACTCGTGAGCGGTATCAATGCCGTGCTCGATCAGGAGCCCATAGCCGCGCGTTCCCATGATTTTCAGCGTGCTGTCCAGAATCAGGGAATTAGCCTCCCGCGAACCAGACAGCGACTTTCTGCCTAAATCTACGGAACCCTGCCGGATCACATAGCCGGCATTGTATTCAATAGCATCCGGGAGATTCGGGCTATTAAAATATACCATACCGCAGGTCATGGGCATATAGAACTGTTTGTGGCCGTCGATCGTGACGCTATCTGCCTGCTGGATACCGGACAGCAGGTGACGGTACTTTTCCGACATCAGAACAGGCCCTCCCCATGCGGCATCGACATGAAAATGAATGCCGTATTCATGGCAAATATCCGCAATCGGATGCAGCGGATCGACTGAACCTGTTTCTGTGGTTCCTGCGATACCTATAACCGCCAGAATGCGGGTTTTACGTCTGTCCGCCTGTAGTTTATCGATATTTTCCCTGAGATGGCTTAAATCCATTCGATTGTTTGCGTCAACGTCAATCGGAATCAGGTTCTGATTTCCAATGCCCAGAACGCCGCATGCCTTTCTCAGTGAATAATGACCGAGCCTGGAGACCAGCACGACCAGCCGCTTGATGCCATACGCCCTAAATGCAGCAGCAGTACCTTCCGCTTCAACGCCATGAAAGCCATCCTTAGGCGCCAGCAGGGAGTTTCTTGCCACCCACAGTGCCGATGTATTGGCCAGGGTGCCATCCTCCACAAAACACCCCAGCGTGGTGTGAGGGTTTTGGACATGTTCCAGATAAAACGCATCGTCTTTCTGAAAAATCATACGGTGAATTTTGGCCAGCACCTGCTTTTCGATGACGGATACAACCTTGGATGTCTCAAGTTTGATCACATTCTGATTCAGAGCCGCGACAATTGTCTTGAGATGAACCATAAAAAATGGCAGCGCGGATGTCATATGTCCGACAAAATATGGGGATGCGACATTGACGGCATGGGGGGCGATATTTTCAATTAGATCGGTAATCACATCCGCCAGTTTCTTTTCAGGGTGCTGGCTGATGACAGTATCCGTAAAACGTGTCGAAAGCTCTTTCAGACTGATTTCCTGGGTAACGCCGACATGACGGGTTAAAAATTCATGCAGCCCAAATAAAATTTGATCCATGTACTTTACCAGGGTTTGGCGCGAAGCATCACTTTCAGGCCGGATGAAAATCCGCATCAGAGTTTCCCGGTCCGCCACCAATTGCGTCCGGCTGTTTTTTGAAATTACTGCCGCCGTTGCATTTGTTTTGATCATTGTTTGGGCAATCCTGTCATTCCGTCACAATTTTTCATAATCTTATTGATTTTATCACACATGTTATTATAGGAACATCATAATATGTATTTATGCTGCTGTCCAAATTTTTTACACAATATCAGGAGAAGTTCATGGAAATCATTAAATCCGGGAAAGAGAACAACCTGCTGGTTGTCAAGGTCACAGGAAGGATGGATGCTGTAACGGCTCCGGAGTTTGAAAAACAGTTGACAGGCTGGATTGATGAGGGCGAAATAATTTTTGTGATAGATTTCAGCGCGCTCGAATATATCAGCAGCGCGGGGCTTCGCAGTATTCTGGTCATTGCAAAAAAACTCAAATCCCTCAATGGGAAAATTCTTCTGGCAAATATGGAAGAATCTGTAAATGAAGTTTTTGAAATTTCAGGATTTAACTCAATCATTCCCGTTTTTGATACCGTACAGACGGCGATTCGTCATGGCATGGCATCATAGAAGGGTGCTTTTTTACCATCGCGTGAAAAATATTTGTGTAACCCCTTAGGGGGTTTTTGCGCTTATCGGGAGTTTTATAATTTTTCCATGTCCAGCATACAGTTAACCGCCAAAATTGAAAACATGGAGATGCTGGTTCAGTCTGTTTCCAGCATTGCCGGAAATCTGGGTTTTACGGCCAAGCGTATCCGTGAAATTGAGCTGGCTGTGGAAGAAGCGCTGGTGAACATTATTAATTACGCCTATCCGGATGGTGAAGGGGATATTAAAGTTACCTGTACCCGGGAAGATTCCCGGGCGCTTGTCATTGAAATCGAAGACACCGGCGTAGCCTTTGATCTGATGTCATTAAAAGAACCGGATATTTCTGCGGATATATCCGAAAGACAGGTCGGCGGGCTTGGCATCTTTCTGATCCGGAAATTGATGAACGAGGTAAAATATCGCCGAAAGCATAACAGGAATGTTTTGACACTGGTAGCGTATCCTTCGGATAGAACCTGATATCCGAACATGGAGGATGACTGCCGTGAAATCTGCACACAAATGGATATAATGAATATACAATATGTCAAACGAATCGTCACCCGAGCCGATTTTGACAGTGTGGTTTGCGCTGTCCTGCTGTTTGAAGCTCTGGATATCCGTCAGCCCGTGAAATGGGTTGAACCCGGAGATGTTCAAAAAGGTGTTGCGGATATTCAGGAAGGCGATGTTGTCGCCAATTTGCCTTATGCCCCCCATTGTTCCCTGTGGTTTGATCACCATTTTTCCAATCAGAGAAAGGAGCCGACGGCGGGGATGTTTAAAATTGCACCGTCTGCAGCCGGTGTTATATTCGAATATTACCGTCAGCGATTAAAACGTGATTATGTCAAACTGGTTCAGGCCGCCGACAAGATTGACGCTGCTGACCTGACACAGAACGAAGTATTGTATCCTGAACGCTATCCGTACATATTGCTTTCCATGACCATCAACAGCCAGAACAGGGCCGATGAACCTTACTGGAATCATCTGGTGGATATTTTTAGAACGCTGCCGATAGATCAGGTGATGATGGATTCGATGGTGAAATCCCATTGTGAGAGGGTGATCAAAGAAAATAAAGATTATCAGCGCTATCTGGGTCAGCATACACGCTGTCAGGGACATGTTGCCATCACCGATTTTCGCTCACTGTTTCCCCCGCCGACCGGTAACCGTTTTCTGGTGTATTCCATGTTTCCGGAATGTTCCGTGCAAGTGAAGGTCCGGTTTGATATCAACCATCCAGAAATGGTGGTCGTCAGTGTGGGACACAGTATTTTTAACAGAACCTGTCGCGTCAATATCGGTCAAATGCTGACGGCCTACGAGGGTGGTGGTCACAGGGCTGCTGGCGCATGCCGGTTTCATACAAGTCTGGCGGTCCGATACTTATCTGAAATTATAGACATATTGATAAAAAATGATGAAATCTAAAAAAATCAATATGCGCCATCTCGCAAAGAACTTGTCTTCTGCAAGCGGAAACATTTAAAAATATTTTTAGTTGTTTGTTATGACAAGGATTTTATCGTGAGTCTGATTGATACCATTTTATCCCCGCTGGATTTGAAAAAAATACCACGGTCGGAGCTTCCGGCTCTGGCCGATGAAATTCGCGGAATCATTGTCAAAGTAGTTTCCAGAACTGGAGGGCATCTGGCCTCCAGCCTGGGCGCCGTTGAACTTGCCATTGCCCTGCACTATGTTTTTGATGCGCCCAAAGATAAAATCATCTGGGATGTCGGGCATCAGGCATATGCCCACAAGCTGCTCACCGGCAGAAAAGATCAGTTTCATACCCTTAGGCAGTATCAGGGCATCTCAGGATTTACCCGCAGAGCAGAAAGTCCTTACGATGCATTTTCAACGGGGCACAGCAGCACTTCCATATCCGCCGGTCTGGGAATCGCCTGTGCCAAGCGCTTGCTTCACGATCCGGCCAAAGTCATTGCCGTGATTGGTGACGGCTCCCTGACGGCCGGTTTGGCATATGAAGGTCTCAATCAGGCCGGGGATATTCATAAAGACCTGATCGTCGTTCTGAATGACAACGAAATGTCTATCAATCACAATGTCGGGGCGCTGTCGTCATTTCTCAGCCGGAAATTCTCTGCAAAAATGCTGCAGGATCTGCGCAAGGAATTTGGAGAGTTCTTGAAATCACTGCCCAAATTCGGGGATGATATTTATCAGCTTCTCAAACGTTCCGAAGATTCCTTTAAAACATTCATTACGCCTGGGATGCTGTTTGAAGCTTTCAGTTTCGAGTATTTTGGCCCTATCAATGGTCACAATCTGAATCATCTTATTGATATTTTAAATAATATCAAAATGTTGAAAGAACCTGTGCTGCTGCATGTATCCACGGTAAAGGGCAAAGGATACCCTCCGGCGGAGAAAAATCCGGTTCATTTTCATGGTGTGGGATGTTTTGAAGTTCAAACCGGTGTTTCCAATGGTAAGAAATCCTTGGTTCCCACCTATACGGAAGTTTTCGGAAAAGCGATGCTGCAACTGGCTGGAAGCAATAAAAAACTGATTGCTGTGACCGCAGCCATGCCGGAAGGGACAGGGCTTGTACCGTTTTCCGAAGCCTATCCGGATCGGTTTTTCGATGTGGGCATTGCCGAGCAGCATGGCGTCACCTTTGCTGCGGGTATGGCCACCGAAGGCTTGAAACCGGTTGTTGCCGTTTATTCGACGTTTCTTCAGAGAGCCTATGATCAGATTGTGCATGATGTGTGTCTGGAGGCTCTGCAGGTTGTGTTCGCCATTGACCGTGGCGGAATCGTCGGTGAAGATGGCGCTACCCATCATGGTCTCTTCGATCTATCCTTCCTCAGGAATCTTCCCAACATGGTGGTAATGGCGCCCAAGGACGAAAATGAATTGTGCGCCATGCTGGTCACTGCAATTGCATATCCGGGCCCTGTTGCCTTACGCTATCCTCGAGGCCAGGGCTGGGGCGTGGCTATTGATTCCAGCTGGGAGGTGCTTCCCATCGGAAAGGGAGAAATCCTGAAAGAAGGAACCGATGTGCTGATACTGGCTGTGGGCAGAACCGTTGGGGAAGCGCTCATAGCCCATGACATGTTGTCGAATGAAAACATATCAACATGTATTGTCAATGCCCGATTTGTAAAACCGCTGGATTCGGAGCTGATTTGTTCTCTTGCCAGGAAAATATCCTGCATCGTTACGGTGGAGGAAAATGTGCTGCAAGGGGGTTTTGGCAGCGCGGTGCTGGAATGCCTTGCCGATAATATGATCAGCGGCTGTAAGGTTATTCGATTGGGGATTCCGGATATCTTTGTGGAACATGGTCCGCAGAAACTTTTGAGATCAAAATATGGCGTTGATGCCGAGGCTATCGTTCAGGCGACGCATCAGATTCTGGCCAGGCAATCAGGACTCAAGAGCTCGTCATGACCAACAGCAGAATGCGTCTGGATTGTCTGATGGTTGAAAAGGCTATAACAGTCAGCAGACAGCGCGCACAAGCTTTGATTATGGCCGGGAAGGTTCTGGTCAACAATCAGCTCGTGGATAAGTCTGGTCATTCAGTTCCAGTGGATGCCGACATCACGTTAAAAGGCGATGACATGCCATTTGTCAGTCGTGGCGGGCTCAAACTGGATCACGCACTGCATGCTTTTGATATTTCACCGAAAGATATGGTGTGTCTGGATGTCGGCGCTTCCACCGGCGGCTTCACGGATTGTCTGCTGCAACATGGCGCAGCACGTGTGTATGCGGTGGATGTGGGATATGGTCAACTGGCATGGCAGCTCCGGCAGGATCCCCGCGTTGTTCCTATCGAACGGATGAATATCCGCCATATGCCGCAGACCATGCTACCGGAACCGGTTGATCTGGTAACCATCGACGCATCGTTTATCAGCCTGAAAATTGTAGCGCCGGCTGTTTTTAAGTTCATGAAAAAAATGGCTCAGATTGTGGCGCTGATAAAACCCCAGTTTGAGGTGGGGAAAGGCTGTGTGGGAAAAGGCGGGGTGGTGCGGGATCCGCAGCAGCACGATCGTGTTATTGCTGAACTGCGCCAGTTTTTTACAGAGATGGGATGGCGCTCTCTTTCGGTGGTTTCTTCCCCTGTTTTGGGCCCCAAAGGCAACAGGGAATTTTTAATCCATATTTCCGATAACGATTGTCAGGAGATTTTCTATGGTTAAAAAAATAATAGCCATCATCCTTCTTTGGAGTGCTGTCATGACGGCTGTCGGGTGCAACACGGTTCATGGCATTGGACAGGATATTCAGAAAGCCGGAGAGAAAACGCAGGAAGCTGCGGATGCGGTAAAACGAAAACTGTAACAGTTATCTGAGACGTCTGTCGCAAGATGCTTACGCGATATCCGACGACGTCTCTTCAGCACTCTTTTTCGGCCCGAAATCACTTTCTTCAGCAGCAACACTCACATGAATACCATAGGTCGATATCTTCATCGTCAACTGAAAATTCGCGTACATCGGTTCTGGATTTAAACCACTCTGTAATAAACGTCCTGTCCGATGCATCCGGGCATGTATATCGCCTGTCTTTGGCCACAATTCCTTCCCAGGATTCATCGCCGCTGCCCCCGCCTCCAAAAGCAAGTCCTTTTTCTTCAACAGCCGCAATAAAATCATCGAAAAAATGGTTGATGCCAGCTTCATCAATGGCTGCGTCAAATTTCCAGGTGACGTTAAAACCGGTTTCTTTAAATTCTCCCAGATTCAGTTTTTTTCTCAATCGTTTTTTCATTTAATTATCCTTTTTCGGATGCCAATTTGTCATCCTTTGTTATTAATATGATGTAAAATCAAGACGATCTGTTCCAATATGGATTGATCACATCTTCAAAAATGGACATAGCCGCCTCCGCGCCCTGACCCGCCGCAGTAACAATCTGTTTGTAGCCGCCCTCGACGTCCCCTGCCGAATAAATCCCCGGAATATTGGTGCGATGTTTGGCGTCTTTCTGTATATAACCATCTGAAGTCAGCGCAACGCCGATTTTTTGGGCAAGTTCGACCGCCGGTTCATATCCTATGGAAAAAAAGACGCCATCCACAGACAGGGAGATTTTTTCCCGGGTTTGAGTGTTGATGGTTTCAATGGCTTCCACCCGGTCCTGACCAAGAATTTCTGTAATTTCCGTGTTCCATAAAATGGGGATGCTACTGACCGTCAGTTGATCGATCAGAAATTTCTGAGCGCGCAGGCTGTCCCTGCGATGCATCAGCGTGACGTGCACGCCCATGTGCTGCAGGTAGAGTGCTTCAGTCACTGCGCTGTTGCCGCCACCGACCATAACGACGTTTCTGCCTTTGAACAAAGGACCGTCGCAGGTGCTGCAATAACTGACGCCTTTTCCGCTCAAGCGCGATTCTCCGGGGACGTTCAGGCGTTTATGCTTTGCACCGGTGGCCAGTAAAATGGATTTAGCCTTGAATCTGCGTCGGGTGGTCGTGATATCAAACGGCTTTCCCGGAACCACATCCACAACTTCTTCCCCCTGAAAAATCTGTACATACTCGAGCGCATGGGTCGCCAGAATATCCACCAGGGTTTTGCCGCCGATCTGGGTAAAGCCGGGATAATTCTCGACCACAGGCGTTGTCGCTACTTGACCTCCCAGCGCATTGCGTTCAATGACAACGGTTTTAAGACCGCTGCGAACCGCATAGATGCCGGCCGTCAAACCGGCAGGACCACCGCCGACAATCAGCACATCCGTTTCAACCAGTTCGGCGTCGCTGTCCGGAATAAAAAGGGTCTGAGGTTCCAGCTTTTTCAGAGACAAGGCGAACACCTCTTCAGACTGGGCGCCTTGACCGATCAGCACTTCTTCGGCGTATGTCTGGGGAACGCTGTTGGCCGAATACTGGCGTGCAAGCTCAGGATTGCACTGAATATCGATCAACTCAACCGATATGACACCAGGTCTTTCGACAGCCGCTTTGATGGCGTTTACCGCCTGCTGCGGACAATACGGACATGTTGGGCTGACAAACACCTTGATGTGCCGTTCCGAATCGATACCTGCAATCACTTTTCGAGACTGTTCGCTCAGATTGCTGACACCGGTTCCTACCAGAATCAGGGCTTCTAGAAAAGTCCGGGCTTCTTCCCCCATGGGGGCGCCCATCCAGCGGATGGCATATCTGTCCGGAGCGATCAGCAGTGTCGGCGCATCAGTGATTTGCCATTTTGCCGCCATTTTGTGATCCATGCCATATTCCCGCAACCGGATCCGGGGCGTCAGTTCCCGAAACGCTCGAACGACCTGACGCGTGCTTTCGGCAAAGATATTGTCCACACCCTTTTCGGTGAACAGAAGCATCTCGATATCATGCGGCATTTTTTCAAAGGTATTTTTTAATTGCCGGATGTACTCTGTCTGCTTCTGGGTAGTTGCCTGCGTATCCGTGAGAGTCATTGTCAGCATCCTCCACAATCGGTGATTTATCCGGTCGATACAGCAGATGGTATCCATCGCCATATCGCCTCTGCCAGCGCCAGATCCTCCGGGGTCGTTATTTTTATATTCATCCGGGAGCCCTCAATGATACGGACAGGCCATCCCATACGCTCAATCAACATGGCATCATCGGTGCCCACGACACCGTTCTTCCTGGCATTTTCATGAGCCGTTCGGATCCGCGTGATTTCAAATGCCTGCGGCGTCTGAGCTGTCCACAGGGCGCGGCGGTCTAACGTATTGGAAATGGTGTGCATCCGAACCGCTTTGACAGTATCCTGAACAGGAAGTCCAACGATACAGGCATCGCTGCGTCTGGCTTCCTGGGCACAGGTCGATATCAGTTGCGGGTTGATGAACGGACGCACCCCGTCATGAATGACCACAATGCCGGAGCGCTGATCCGAAACCGCCAAAATTCCCTGATACACTGAATCCTGACGTTCGCGGCCGCCAGGCACAACCTGGACCTTTTTATGGAAAGTAATGGATGAACACCATTTTTCAAGGCAGTTTTCGATGTCATCCGGAGGCACAACCAGATAAATGGCGTCTATATCGGAACACTGGTCGAATGCATTCAGTGTGTGACAGATGACAGGCTGACCTCCCAGAGACAGGAACTGTTTGCGGATGGACGCACCCATCCGGACGCCGTTGCCTCCGGCGACAATGATGGCGGATACGGGTATCGGCAGTGTTTCTTGAAGGTCCATTATCGCAGGTAGCTGAGTTCCTTGGGAAGTGCGACACCTTTCCCCATGGTATCCTCGCCATAATTGACACCGGCCAGGATTTCGATATCCGCCAGCGCACGGGTGTCGCCTTCAAAAATCACTTCGGTGATATTTTCTTTATGGATTTTTCCTCCCGCCCACTGAATATCCAGAACGCTGCTGGCGTCAAAGCGATCCTGGCCTACGCAGAGTTCGACCTGCCCTCCATAATATTGAACGATTTTGGCGACCAGAAGGCTGGGCCTGCTGTGAAAGCCGAGAGCTACTGGAATGCCTACCTTGATTGAAGATCGTTCGATATTTTCATTCAGAATATCCCGAGCCAGTTTCTTGCCGCTGTTCAAAAAATGACAGGCGTAATAAAGTCCGTAATTGATCGTACGATCCAGTAATACTTCCGGATTGATCAGGGCGGCAAGCTGTTCCTGAACCTGTTTATAGGTGTTTTTATAACCGGCTTCGTGAAGATGACGTTCATACAGGTGCAGCAGGCGTCCGGTCATTTGCAGCAGATGAAAGACAACGGAAAAATGTCCCCGCAAATCAATCAGCTTCCGCTTTTCAGTACGGTGTCCGCCATGAATCACATAGGTATCGAATGATGACTGGAGGTTATGCACCAGCATCTCAAAGCGCCGTATCTCCACCTCGTTGATTTTCGATGGAACGATAGTTCGAAGTTCCTGAATCTCATAAGGTTCATAAAATCCCAGTTGATCGAAATTTCCGGCAATGGTGAGAAATTCACTGGCGATCTTTACGATATGCTGCTTTTGCTGATCTTTGTCTTTGTCGTCGATATCAGATTCCAGCATTTCGCAGGAAGTGACTGCCGGAAAATCAGTGGATTCAAACCCCTTCACCGGAATGGGGATGTGCAGCCTCCGGGCCTCATCAAGAATCACCGGCGCCATTTTCCACATGGCGGCGTTGAGGAACTCCAGAGTGGCGTCTCCCTGTTTTTCAAATTCGTCCGTGTTGTCTAATCCGTAAAACGGCATTCGGGTCGTGATATGTTTCTGTGAGTAACAGCCGATGCTCAGATGCATGGCGGCTGCAATGAGTTCCCGGTAATAAAACCAGTTGGTATTGTTTTTAGCGCCATGGAAATCCAGAAAATCTTCCAGCAGTTTTGTAGATGCTGTCAGTCTGGAATACAGCATCTTGGTGAAATGATACTGGTTGGGCGCAAAACCAGCTATGTATAAACAGCATTTATGAAAATCCTGAGAAAATACCTTGGCCTTTTCAATAAATGAATTATCACAATATGTGGGCTGCTCGTTCATAGCGCTCCGGATTACATCATATCCTTCTGAGTTTCAGTGACGGTCTGGTCAAGCCGTTGTTTCAATGCCGGCGGCAATCCGTCAATATCCACGTTTAAAAACCCCCGCACGATCGTTGATATGGCCGCCTCTTCATCAAGACCGCGAGCCATCAGATATTCGATCTCCCGCTTGTCAATCTTGCCGACCGCTGCTTCGTGGGACATTTCAACGCCTGGCGCATATCCGGACAATTCCGGAATGGCATGCATCAACCCATTGTTCAGGATAAGCCCCTTGCATTCCAGGTGCGCCTTGATGCCCGCGACTTTTCCAACCAGATCCCCCCGGGCGATAATGGTGCCGCCGGAAGTGATGCCTCTGGAAATGATTTCCGCACGGGTGTCGGGAGCGCTCAGCACCACCCGGGATCCGACATCCAGATGACTGCCTTTACCGGCAACCAGAATACTGTTAAAACGCGCTACAGCGCCTCTGCCTTCCAGGTAGGTCGTGGGGAACATCTGAAGCGATCCGACAGGTCTTAAAGACACATAATTGGAAATGATGACACCGCCTTCCTCCACACGGGTGACGGTTCTAGGCCGGACATTCACCTGTTCTCCCCAGTCATGAATCATGGTGAATATGAGCTTAGCGCCTTTTTTTACATAAAATTCCGATACCCCGACATGAAGTCCGGATACCAGATGGGGCGCTGTAGCACAGCCGGTGATGATATGAAGCTCTGAATTTTCTTCGGCGATAACGATATTGTGAACATGCTGTGAAAATTTTTCGCTGGCGATATACAAACATGCCTGAACCGGTTGAGAAGCCTTGACGCCGGGAAGCGAGCGGATGAAATATCCTTCATGCGGCGATTCTATGACCCGATGGGTAAATGCATCGGTTTCAGGAGAAATATTTTTCCAGATGTAATCCTTCAGCCAGGCATGCTGAAGCTGAGCCTGTGAAATTCCCATGATTTCGATACCCGGCTGGCAGGATTTGCAGTGGATGACCGAACGGTCTTTCTGAATAAACGATCCACCGCGTCCGTTTTCCTGAGGATCGACGCCGACGTCCAGAAACTGCCGTGCGTCCTTTACATCGACCCGGCTGAGTTCTTCAACATAATCATGGGGGGCCGCATCCACCTTATATGTTGAAAGATCAATTTCCTTGTTTGATGTTACATCTGACATTTGACACACTCCTCATACCCATATTCTCGAATCCATTTGAGGATTTCTCTGGCATTGCGCGAACAGCACAAAACACCATTATACAGAACCTGCCCCTTATCCGCATTGATATAATCAAGTATATGGCCTGTATGGGTGATGACCAAAGCGGATTTTGAACGTTCATTGTCCGTATTTTTATGAGACGTCTGGTTCGGACGTTTAATGGCGCGTCCCAGCAATGTGTTGATAGTATCCCCCAGCATCACGATACTTTCCAGATCCACCCCGGATTCCGGTTCATCCAGAAGCACCAGATCGGGCTGCTGCGCCATGAGCTGCAACAATTCGGAACGTTTGATTTCGCCGCCGGAAAAATTCTGATTGACATCCCTGTCGAGAAAATCCAGAAAATTCAATTGAGCGGACAGCATGTCGATATCAAGGCTGCGCTGGCCTGCGCAGATTTCAACCATGGCGCGGGTTTTCAGACCATTGATCGTGGGAGGTCGCTGAAAGGATATGCCGATGCCTCTTCTGGCCCGTTCAAAAATCGGCAGATGAGTAATATCTTCGCCCTTGAATGTAATCTTTCCGTGGGTGACCTGGTAGCCCGAAAAACCCATCAGGGTCATCATCAGACTTGTTTTCCCGGATCCATTGGGGCCGAAAAGAATGTGTGTTTCACCGTCAGGAATATGCATGTTCACATTCTTCAGGATAGGCTTTCCTTCTATTTCAACCCTGAGTTCCTCAATCAGCAACATATCGAACGATCCTTTCAACTTGCAGCAACAGACAAGAAATCCAAAAACGAAGTGTTGATAAAAAACGGCCAAAGCAGACCATAAGCCGAATCCTGTATTCAGAGCCGGTTACCCGAGTCTGAATGACGATCATTCCTCTGGGACGGCTGTCGCCAGCCGCCTCTAGCGACCTACCCGGGAGCTCAGGCGGGCAGCCTTCAAACGCTCCTCTATTTGGTCTTGCACCAGGTGGGGTTTACAAAGCTTTTCCGGTCACCCGGAAAACTGGTGCGCTCTTACCGCACCATTTCACCCTTACCCGAAATGGGCCATGCTTGCGCACAGTTCTTTCGGGCGGTATATTTTCTGTTGCACTTTCCTTCACGTCACCGCGACTTCACGTTATGAAGCACCCTGCCCTGTGGTGTTCGGACTTTCCTCCAGATGAAGATTCACCCAGCGATCGTCTGTTCTGCTTTGGCCGGTTTACAGCAAAAATTCTAATTCCATTTTGCTTTCAAAATGACATTCCAGCAAGCATTCGGACTGAGACCGCGAAAGCAAGCGAGCAGCGATGAGACTGTACATTTAGTACGTCGAATCGCAGCACAGCGAAGCTGACAAAGGTATCCGTTTGAATGCGAACTGGAATAAGCTGTTTTAACAGCCGTCATGCCTGTTTCCAGTAAATAATCCGCTGACAGTTCGGACACATTTTCAGGCTGTCACAGCGCTGGAGTTCATTATACATCTGCGGCGGGATATTGACATAGCATCCATGACATACTGCGTCCTGCACCGGCACGACAGCAATGCCCTTGACCTGTTTGGACTGAATCTTGTGAAAAAGCTTCAGTACATCTGCATCCACCTTATCGGATATTTCCCGCCGGGCGGTGTCCAGTTCTTCCAGCTTTTTATCGGCTGTCTGCGTTTCGAGGTTGATGCAGTCCTGTTCCTTTTGAATATCCACCATAAGCGCCTGAAGCTGAGTTTGCAATTCAGCTATTTTTGTCTCGGATGCCTCGGTCTGATTCATCAGATTCATCATCTGGTCTTCAGTTGCGGAATTAATCCGTTTGAGTTCCTCGATTTCTTTCAGCAGCGCCTGGTATTCCCGGTTGTTTTTAATGGAATTCAGTCGCTCCTGGCTTTTTTTGATCAAGCCTTGATTGTCCTTGACGGATGATTCGGCGTCATTGTAGGATTTTCGGAGTTCAGAAATTTTAACGGTTTCATCGTTGATACCGTTTTCGATCTGTACCTGATCCCGCGTCAGCAGCTCAAGCTGCCTGGATGCTGCGTTCAGATGTGTTCTGACCGCAGCGGACTCAATTTCGATGTTTTGAAGATTCACAAGAATATCTATCTGTTCTTTCATATCCTTTACCCGCTGTGTTGGGGTTTATTGACAATGGAAAAACAGGATGTGAAACAGCATCGCTGTACGTCACATCCTGCATCTGTTCGTTGTTACAGTGTTAAAGCCGATTCTTGCCACCATTTTTGACTATATCATGACAAAGGGATCTTTTTCAAGCTGACACGCCGTCACCCGAATGTCCCAAGAATTTTCTGCAATCCGCTGGCGCAGAAAGGCGGTGATTTCATCCACCATCAGATGTTCTGAACCAAAGTGTCCGATATCCACAAGAGCCTTTTCGGCGGATTCCGCATCTCTGGCATCATGATACCGGAGATCTCCGCTGAGGTACACATCTGCATCCGATGAAAAAAAAGTCTTCATCAGGCTGGAACCGCTGCCGGAGCAAATTGCCACGCGATGTATCGTCATCTCGGGCCTTCCGGAAATCTTCAGATAGGGCAGGGCCAGTTTTTCTTTAACCATCCGGGCGAACTGATACAGCGTCATGCTTTTTTCGAGATCGCCGATTCGTCCTAAACCGTTGCGGCTGTCCGCATCTGCGAGCGGATAGACATCTACAGGCATTGTCTGATAGGGATGGTGCGGCCGGATATGCGCCAGAACACGGGACACATCGGTTTTCCTGACGATGGATTCTATGCGAACCTCATCAACATGCGACACTTCGCCCGGACTTCCGATAAAGGGAGCAGAACCGGCTCCAGGAAGAAAAGAACCTGTGCCTGAATTGCGGAATGTACAACAGGAATATGACCCGATTTTCCCGGCAGGCGATTTGAACAGTGCTGCCAGGAGGGTATCTTCATGGCCTTGGGGGACAAAAATGACCAGCTTGCAGAGTTCGGTATCTGAAGAAGGCTCGAAAACATCTGTATCTTTCAATCCGATACGTTTGCTTAACATGTCGTTCAGACCGCCTTCTGTTTTGTCCAGGTTGGTGTGGGACGCATAGATGGAAAGCTGGTTGAGCGCTGACAGATACAGCAGGGAACCGATGGGAGAATTGAAATCAAGAGATGCAAGCGGTCGAAACAGGAGCGGGTGATGGGTGATAAGAAGATCGACATTCTGGTCGCATGCGGCGTGGATGACGGACGGAAGAGGATCGAGAGCGACCCATATGGACTGAACAGGCCATTCTGCACTGCCTGCCTGCAATCCGGGATGATCCCAGGATTCCGCCAGGCGGGCGGGCGCCAGTTCCTCCATAATATGGATAATATCGCGCACTCTTGCCATTTACATCACCTCTCATCAGAGCTGTTGCCCGAAAGCAGGATTTTTCTATTTCATAAAAATGAAAAAAAGGCGTGGAAGTTCTCCCCACGCCTTTTTGCCTGTTTATACGATGATGGGCCCACCTGGGCTCGAACCAGGGACCGACCGGTTATGAGCCGGTGGCTCTACCAACTGAGCTATAGGCCCAATGGAGTGACTTTTAGCGTTACAATCACTTTTTGTCAAGCCTTACTGTGAAAAATGGCATCGCACAAAAAGTTCGCATGTGCTGCGTCCTTTGTTACGGATCCAACTGTACGGCGCAAAGCCTGACACCCATGTCACATATCTATAAAGCTTTTCAACTTCCTGCTGCGGGTTGGGTGCCGCAGCTTTCTGAGCGCCTTGGCTTCGATCTGACGGATGCGCTCACGGGTCACGGCGAAGTCCTGACCGACTTCCTCAAGGGTATGATCGGCCTTTTCTCCAATACCAAACCGCATTCTCAGTACTTTTTCTTCCCTCGGTGTCAGAGTGGCCAGCACTTTTCGGGTCTGTTCGGCAAGGTTCAGGCTGACCGCCGCATCCGATGGCAGCATAAACTTTTTGTCCTCGATAAAATCGCCCAGATGGCTGTCTTCCTCTTCACCGATAGGGGTTTCAAGAGATATGGGCTCCCTGGCGATTTTCAACACTTTGCGGACTTTGTCCAGAGGAATTTCCATTTTTTCGGCAATTTCCTCTGGCCTGGGTTCTCGTCCCAGCTCCTGAACCAGATACCGGGATGTGCGAATGAGCTTATTGATGGTTTCAATCATGTGGACCGGTATCCGGATTGTTCTGGCCTGATCCGCGATGGCGCGGGTAATGGCCTGGCGGATCCACCAGGTGGCGTAGGTGCTGAATTTATACCCTCTGCGGTATTCAAATTTATCCACGGCCTTCATGAGCCCGATATTGCCCTCTTGAATTAAATCCAGAAACTGGAGTCCGCGGTTGGTGTATTTTTTGGCGATACTGACCACAAGCCGCAAATTGGCTTTCGTCAGCTCGCTCTTGGCCATTTTGGCCTGATGCCATCCTTCGTCAACCTCTGAAAGAATTTTTTTAAGGTTATTGGATTTGCACTTCAGAAGCAGTTCCTTCTCACATATCTGCTGATGAATGCCGGCCAGTTCGGAAAACAACAGAGAACATTCCTCGGTATCCAGATTGCACAGCGACCGGATCCATCCGGCAAAATGATCACAATCGTTTAATCGGCTGACAAGCTCTGTCACAGATATGTTCAGGGATTCTGAGCACAAGCTCAACATTTTCTGCCGGGATTCAAACCAGTCGGTCTGATTTCGGATGATTTGTTCGATCTTATCGACAATATTGCCTTCCAGACGCCAGTCTTTCAGCAGTTCGAATATCTTGGCGTTTCTGCGGGAAATACTGCGTCTGATCTTGCGCTGTTCATCAGAGTCCATTTCCATGGAATAGATTTTTTCGCGGTATGCGGTATTTTCATCATGGATGGCTTTAATCTGACGGATGGTATTCAGAAATTTTTCCGTTTGAACCACTTCATCCACATAGGCGTCGCCTTCATCGATATCTTTCAGAACATATTTGGGCCGTAAGGAACCGCTTTCGATTTCCTGCCCCAGCCTCAGAAGGCATTCAATGCCGGTGGTGGTATCAATCAGGGCCCTCAACACTTCCTGCTCTCCGATTTCGATTTTCTTGGCGATTTCGACTTCGCCTTCACGACTGAGAAGCGTTACCAGCCCCATTTCCCTCAGATACATTTTGACGGGATCTGTGACCGATCCGAAATCAGTGATAACGGTTTCCTTCCGGGTTTTCGTTACAGTTTCCTTGATTTCATTTTCACTGGAACCGGACTTGTCATCCAGCATGTCTATATCCAGTTCATCAAATATCATAAGCGTTTCATCGATCTGTTCCGGATTAATGATGTCTTCAGGCAGTGCCCGATTGATATCATCGTAGGTCAGGGATCCTTTTTCCTTTCCTTTTAAAATTAAGTCCTTTATAGAATTTAGAGGGATTTTCTTATCACTTTTCCGCTTGTTAACGGACTGTCTTGCCATAATTTCCTGCCTCCTGGGGACGTGTTATCATTTGAAAGTCCTTTAACAGTTGTTGAAGCAACCTGTCATCATGGCTTTCTTCGGCAGCTTTGATTTTTTGCTGTAACAGGCGACTCAGCCGCCTTTTCTGCATTATTTCGTATTGATCCATCAATTTCAGGCAACCTTCCCGGCGCCATTCCTCTTTTTGAATTGAATATTCGGCAATAATTTTTTTTTTATCGCTCTGATTCGTATCCATCACCAGAAGCGACGGCAGATCATCGTTGTGTCCGGGATATTGTTTCATGCGGTTAAAACATGAAATAACGTCCATCGCGACAGATTTGAACAGTGGATCCGACAGGGTTTCAATCAGATTTCTTTCAATCACCTCCGGAATAATTTCAGGAAACTGCAGCAGCATGGCGACCAGACGTTTTTCAAACTTAAGATTGTCATTACTGATATGAATATCTGATGGTTTTCGTGCCGTCCTGGAACGGGATGCAGACCGGAACTTTTCCTGAATGGCGCTTTCATCGACGCCTGTCCGTTCTGAAATTTCACGAAACACGGAACTTCTGACCACCGTATCCGTTAAAGATGACAACGGTTCTTCCATTTCCTGAACGACGCGGAGTTTTCCTTCGAGGGAAAGCCCATGTTTTTTGACAGCGATATCTATCAGAAATGAAAATACGCCATATGCACTGGCAGCCGCATCCCTAAATGCCTCTGAACCATATTTCTGAAGATATGTGTCCGGATCTTCGCCTTCGGGCAGCACCAATATACGGATATCCTCCGGCTGGTGATGAAGCCTGAAAAGCTCAATGCAGCGCTGAGCAGCCTTAATACCCGCCTGGTCCGAATCGAAAACCAGGATAATTTTATCACAAACTCCTTTTAGAAGACGAATATGTTCTTCTGTCATGGCGGTGCCCAGAGTGGCTGCCGAATTCTGAATACCGTGCAGATGCAGTGACAGCAGATCCATATAGCCTTCGGCGACAAAAACCTCACCGGTTTGTCTGCAAAATGGTTTTGCAACATCAAATCCGTACAGCGACTTGCTTTTACTGTAAAGCGGCGTTTCAGGGGAATTCAGGTATTTGGGCAACGATGTATCCATGACCCTGCCTCCGAAAGCGATCGCCTGATGCTGGCTGTTGAAAATCGGAAAGATAACGCGGTCACGAAAACGGTCATAATATCCACTGCCATTAGATCTCCGGGTAATAAGCCCGGCTTTTTCGACAAAATCCAAGGCGGTTCCCTGACGCGAAAAATACTGCGTCAGATGGTTCCAGCCAGGCAGGGCATATCCCAGCCTGAAATCAGCGATGATACTGGCTGGAATCCCCCGTTTTTCCAGATAAGCGCGCGCCGTTGCACCGTCTTCTGATTTCAGGAGCACATTGTGAAAAACGGTCATGGCCTGCTGATTTATCTGTAACAGGATATCCCTTTCATCCGGCTTGTCCGTGGCGGCCCCCCGAATGTATTCCGGAATCGTTATCTGACATCGTTTGGCCAGAAACCGGACAGCTTCAGGAAACGTAAGACCCTCCTGTTTCATGATGAACGAAAAAACATTGCCTCCTTCTCCACAGCCGAAACAATAGAACATCTGCTTATCGGGAGTTACGGTAAAAGACGGCGTTTTTTCGGAATGGAACGGGCACAATCCCAGGTAGTTTCTTCCCGATTTTTTTAAAACAACGTATTCAGAAATTATTTCCAGAAGATCGGACGCATGTTTTATTTCTGAAATTTTTTCGGCCGGGATTGTATAAGACAAAAACAAGCCTCCCATATGTATTCGGAAAAGGCGGGCAGGATTGACGGCTTCCTCAAGAGTCCGCATATACGCTCTTATGCTGCACCCTGCGTCGTCGGTAAATAACCGCGCATCATTTCTCAGGATTTGAGCTTATTGCCTGCGAACGGGCTTTTTCAACGCCGGTACGAAGTCGTCTGAAAATCAATTTTTTACGGATTCATCATGTCTGTCAGGATTAAAAAAAGTAAAATAAACTAATGCCGTCAAATTCAATTGTCAAATCAAAATACGCGAAAATGGATAAGAATGGCGTAACCATAGACGTTTTATGGATTCATTGCAATCCTATTGACTCTGAAAATGAACTGTGATAGCCCATAAACAAACATGAATTCGTTTTCGGTTTTGTATCCTGGTATTTAACCACTTTTTCAGATGAAGGAGAACATCCGTATGACGCTCCAAGATTTTCCTCCCCGGTTTATTCAAGGGCTTTCGGAGATTCATCAGTCGCTCGATTTAACAGCCACAAAAGAAACAGCGGTTCGTATTGCATCCCAGATTTTTGGCGCCCATGGCGCCAGTCTCATGCTGTTTGACCGCTCTCATGAAGTCTTGAAGATTTCCGAAGCATTTGGTCTGAGTGAAGATTATAAATCCAAAGGAGATGTGGATCCCCGAAAAAGCATTGGAGAAACTCTCCAGGGCAACGTGGTCGTCATTCGCGACATTGCTACAGACCCCAATTTACAGTACCGTCAGGAAGCCATCAAGGAAGGTATTAAAAGCATCGTCGGTGTCCCGTTAGGCGTTAAAAACGTTCTTATCGGGTCTCTCAGGCTTTATTTTTCTACAATCAAGGATATTTCATGGGAGGAAATGGAGTATCTGAAAATGATGGCGGTTCATATCGGGTTGGCATTGCGGAAGGCATTTTATTTCAATGCTATCAGATCTTCTACCACAAGTATTCATCTGATGCCGCCATTTCAGATCAGCGAGTCAATGTTGAATCTGGTAAAAACCGCCACTCTTTCCGGGCTTTCCAAGGGTTGTTCTCTGTTTCTGCTCAAACAGGAAAGCGGAATGCTGGAACGTGTTGCATCTTTTGGTCTGAGCGAGCGTTATTTGAGCAAGGGGACACTTTATGTTGCACAGAGTATCGGCGAAATATCCACCGGAAAACCGGTGGTCATTTCCAAGGTAGCTACAGACCAGAGAGTTCAATATCGTGAAGAGGCGCTGTCAGAAGGTATCAAGGCCATCATTGGATATCCGGTATTCATCGGGAAAAAAATTATCGGCGCCATGAGGTGGTATTACGATTTCGAATTTGAGCCTGATGAAGATCACCTTGTCTGGAAAGAGTATCTGGCGATCAACGTGGGGCTGGCTATTGAAAAAAATCAGTTGCTGATTCAATTAAAAACCCGCCAGGATTGGTATGCCGATATCCTGTTCGAAATGGATGCCAAGCCCTACAGCATTTCGTGACATAAAGATGTGGAAGTGATTTTTCAGCCGCTTCGAGAACATGAAGTGGTTCTTATTTCAGCAAACATTCAAGCTGAGACCGTGAAATCAGGCGGGCGGCGATGAGATGTACGCGGTTGGATATGTCGAGTCGCAGCACAGCGAAGCTGACAAAGGTATCAGCTTGAATGCGGACTGGAATTACTTCCGTTGATCGCAATACCTGTGCATTCGTTCTTGTGGAACGTCCATATGCCGCACGAACGAATGCGCTGCAAACCGTCGTTATCGGGTTTGCAGAAGTTCCGCAGCTTCATGTCATTTTTTGGTGCATTCATGCACGCTGTCACTTTTCTCCGCATTTTTTCAAATTCTTTCATACAAATACAAATGGAATCCAGATTTAATGAATTCAGATGCTACATTCAGCCCTCTGTTTACAGATCTGTATGAACTGACCATGATGGCGGCTTACCAGGAAAACCATATGACGGCGAACGCCACGTTTTCACTGTTTATCCGGGGATATGAACAACTCAATCGGGGATATTTCATTGCCGCAGGGCTTCAGGACGCTCTGCGCAGTCTTGAACAACTGAGGTTTTCACAGGGGGAGATAGAATATCTGCAACGCCTGAACCTGTTTCCGGGATCATTTATCCGGACACTCCCGGATTTTCGCTTTACCGGTGATGTATGGGCCATGCCTGAGGGGACTATCTGCTTTTCGGATGAACCCCTGATGGAAGTGACCGCTCCCATTGCCGAGGCTCAATTGGTGGAGACGTTTCTGATCAATATCATCGGCTTTCAAACCAATATTGCTACCAAGGCGGCTCGCTGCATCCATGCTGCCAAAGGCAGACCCATCGTGGATTTCAGCTTGCGCCGCACTCAGGGGCTGGATGCAGGAATGCAGGTAGCCCGAAGTACTTATATCGCAGGGTTTTCAGGAACCAGTAATGTTCTGGCGGCCCGTCGATATGATATACCCGTGTCCGGCACCATGGCCCACTCCTTTGTTTTGGCGTTTTGTAATGATGGCGATGCATTTCAGGCGTATGCCCGGACTTTTCCCGATGACAGTGTATTTCTGATTGATACCCGCCATGTGCTGCAGGGTGCTCATGATGCTGTAAATATTGCTAAAATCATGGCTGAAAACGGTCATCATCTGAAAGGTGTCCGGATTGACAGCGGCGATATGGTGGAAAGCAGCCGACAGGTGCGTCATATCCTGGATGAAGCCGGACTTCAGCAGGTGCGGGTTATAGCTACCAGCGGCTTTGATGAATACAAGATCGAAAAGACGCTGGCCTCTGGCGCTGCCATAGACGCTTTTGGCGTTGGCGCCAATATTGGAGTATCTTCGGATTCGCCTTTTCTGGATGTGGTGTACAAAATGGTGCGGTATCATGATCGGGATGTCAGAAAGACCAGTCCGGGTAAAACAACGCTTGCCGGAGAAAAGCAGGTCTTTCGCAGGATGAATGCCGACGGCAGTCCCACGGAAGATATCATTGCCTGTAGGAATGAGGTGATTGAAGGTGCTGAGCCGCTTCTGGAAAAGGTGATGACAGGCGGCAGGTGCAAACATCCGCTGCCGTCCCTGGCGCAAATCCGGGCGAAGATACAGTCTTCACTGTCAGCCATCGATCAGCGATACACATCGCTTCAGCAGCCAGCCCGGTATCCTGTCCACTTGAGCCGGAACCTTTCTGCGCTGCAATTATAGAAGACAAACCGGTACGATCGTTTTTTTCCGTGAAGGAGAATTGCCATGCAACAGCTTCTCAGCACCGTTATTCACGATCAGCACATAAAACTGGGCGCCCAGATGGCGCCTTTCGGCGGATGGGATATGCCGATTCAATACCGGACAGGAATTGTCCAGGAGCATCTGGCTACCCGCAATCATGCAGGACTCTTTGACGTGTCTCATATGGGACGCTTTGTTATCAGCGGATTGTCGGCTCTTGATTTTTTGCAGCATGTGCTTACCAACAACGCTGCAGGGCTTGAAATCGGAGAGAGCCAGTACACCATAATTGCCGATGAACAGGGCGGCGCCATTGACGATGCTTATCTTTACCGGTTTTTCGCGGATCGTTATCTGCTGGTGGTCAATGCATCCAATCGGGAAAAAGACCTGGCGCATTTTCAGTCCGCACTTTCCCGGTTTTCAGATGTCCGGCTGGAGGACAACACGTTCAGTGTGGCGATGCTCAGTCTTCAGGGGCCATCTTCCAGAGATATTCTATGTACGCTCATGGATTCCGGAGCGTTGCCTGAACCGCTTAAAAACAGACTGAGTACGGCAACGCTGTGTCATGTCCCGACATGGATCGCCAGAACCGGATATACCGGGGAACCCTTGGGATTTGAGTTGTTTATGGACAGCCATGCCGCGCCGGATATTTGGGATGTTCTTATTGAAAAGGGCGCTGCGCCGGCAGGTCTAGGCGCCAGGGATACACTCCGGCTTGAGGCAGGGCTTCCGCTTTACGGTCATGAGCTGGGGCTGGATAGTGCCGGCAGTGAAATTCCTGTTTTTGCGCTGCCTCTCAGTAAAATCGCCGTCAGTTTTTCGTATCTGAAAGGTGAATTTATCGGAAAGAACGCTTTATATCGCCAGTTTTTGGCTATGAGGGGTATCACGGAGCAGGATTACAGCCGTGTTCATGATCTTCCCAGGATGATCTTTCCTGTGGCATTGATCGATAAAGGTGTGATGCGTTCCGGCTGTCCTGTATTTAAAAATGGTCAACCGGTCGGTCATATCACCAGCGGCACCATGGTTCCCTATCAAAAAGCAGAGAATACCGGTGCATTTCCAAAGATCACTTCAGAAAAAGCAATGCGTTCCATCGGACTTGCGTTTCTGGACAGCACCCTGCATGAAGGCGACACATTGCAGGTAGATATCCGAGGAAAACAGTCTCCGGCGGTCGTTGTTCCTTACCACTTGCGCAGTGATGCTCCGCCCTTTGCCAGAGCCATTTCGCATGATCAATTATTTCCGAAAGAAAAATCCGGTGTTCCAGCAGAAGGTGGTTTGCGAAAAGTCCGTTCCCTGATAGATGAAGCCATCCAAAATACCACCTGGCGGCAGAAGGAATGTATCAATTTAATTCCTTCCGAACAGACACCATCCCCGCTGGTGCGGCTGCTTTCCATACTGGATCCTTCGGGGCGTTATGCAGAACACAAAAAAATGAAAGCCTTTGGTGATTCCGAAGTTTTTTATTATCAGGGTGTTGATTTCATATCCAATGTAGAATCATTGCTCCAACAGGAGCTGCGCGCCTATCTGGGATGCGCTCAGGTTGAAATCCGCCCGGTTTCGGGACAAATGGCTAACACTGCCGTATTCAGTGCGCTTTGTGACTATTTCAACCGTGCGGATCGCAAAAGCGAACAACGCCGGATTCGCTGTGTGCTGAACCATCATATTATCAAGGGCGGACATCTGAGCGCTCAGCCTATGGGTGCACTCAGAGATTATGTGGCGCGGGATCCGAAAACCGAAAAAGCTGCTGTTATCAATTTTCCGGTGCTTGAAAACAACCCTTATCAGATCGATATTGCAGCAACCTGTCAGATGATAGCGGAACATCGTCCCGAACTGATTGTTTTTGGCAAGAGCATGATTCTGCACAAGGAGCCTGTTGCGGACATACGCTCTTTTGTCGATTCCCAGAACCTCGACTGTGTGATCGTATATGATATGGCGCATGTTCTGGGCTTGTGCGGCCCGTATTATCAGGAACCCTTCAGTGAAGGTGCGCATATCGTTACCGGATCCACCCATAAAACATTTTTCGGCACGCAGCGCGGTCTTGTTGCATCGGATTATACCCGAGACAGTATACAATACCCACTCTGGGAAGCCGTTGAACGTCGTGCTTTTCCCGGCAGTGTCAGCAACCATCATCTGGGGACGTTGCTGGGACTGCTGATGGCGGCTTATGAAATGAACACCTTTAAAGACGACTATCAGCGCCAGGTCGTTGCCAACGCCAAAGCCTTTGCAATCGCGCTGAAAGATTGCGGGCTTTGCGTTCAAGGCGATCCGGCGGTATCTTTCACTGAAACTCATCAGGTCATTTTATCGGTCGGATACGCTGCAGGGCCGGAAATCGCCAAACGGCTGGAAGACAGCGGTATTATCGTCAACTACCAGGCGATGCCGGATGAAGAAGGCTTTACCGCTGCCGGTGCGTTAAGGATGGGAGTTGCCGAAATGACACGTTTCGGTATGAATGAAGCTGATTTCAAGGAGCTTGCAGAAATGATGCAGCATGTTATAATACATGGCAAGTCTGTATCTTCTCAAACAAAAGCGTTCCGGAAACGGTTTCAGAGAATGCGCTACTGTTTTGAAGAGCCCGAAATCTCTCAGCAGATACAACGTTTGCTGAGTATAACCCTTAACTGAATTTTCTGGTATCGTCAGTTTGGATCGCGGAACGTTTTGTCAATGTTCCGCCGACTGCTTTACCTGTGACAGGACATTTTATGAAGACACCGCTGTTTCGTTATTTCCTGGTGCTGATTTGCGTTTTGTGGGCGTCTGCTGCTTCAGCATCAGATTTATCCGGTCAGAAGGAAACGCCTGTTCCCCAAACGGTGACTCCCGGCCTGAATTACCTGTTGTCCATGGTTGGGCCGGAACATTTACAAACGCTCAATGAAGATGCCATTCAGCCGGTAATAGATTTTATTCTGTCCTCCAAAGATAAAAGCACGCTCTACTATCCTGAGAATCATTCCAACATGTCATCGGCATATTACGGATTTGATATTCACAAGAGCCTTAAGTACATTCTTGAACTTGGATTCAATCCGCATATTCCGCCATTTATTTTGTCGCCATCATCTATTCGTCTGTCATACTGGGCTGAAATAGATGGGAAAAAACAGGAACTGCCCAATATGGCTGAAATGTTGTCTCAACTGGATAAGCCATACATACTGAACGGCATCGAGCACGAAGAAATCACCCCGGATGTCAATACCGGGGCATATTACGGATATGATTTGAACCGGACGCTGATTCTGCTGAAATATCAGGGAAAGCCTGTTCTGATTTCGATAGCCAGACAGAAAGATATATCCGATGTCGGGAAAAAGGGATTGGTGCTGGGAAAAGATGATAATTGGGATTATTTCTACTCAGGGCAGAAGGGGCTGAACAAGCCGGGCTTGGGGTGGGTCAGTTCCTATATGTACGGATCGAGCACTATTTCCGTATATATTCAGCAGAACGATTCGCTGGTGCGGTGCGGTATTTATAAATGGCTCAGGGCCGGATGGGCGAATATGAACATGGTGCAAAATATTCATATTTACCGGGGGCTCAAGAGATATACAAAGACACTCACACAAGTTCTGGAATATCCTTCTCTTCCCAGTCCTGACAAAATGTCGGAAGCATTCGCTGCAATTCAGGCTTTTACTGAAAATGAGCTGAGAGCGAAAGTCATTGACTATATTTCCAAGTTATCCAGGAAATACAGTCAGGACGCCATGTTAATCAAGGATACGACACAGGACAAGGGGTATGTGGATCATCTCGACATTCATCAGATGCAGTCCATCCTGACAATTGAATATATGAAATATCTGATGGGGAAAAATACGATTCAGGACATCGCCTATTTTATCAACCCTGTCGAACTCGGGATCAAGGGGACGTAAAACTGATACTCTGAACGCTCACAGTCTGCCCTTTTGGGATACCCATTCCAGAGCCTTTCCCGGCTGGAATGGAAAACGCAGTTTATGAACAGCTCAGAGTATATCCTGACATATTTTTCTTCACATCATACGCCCCCCTTGGGAGGCGGACAAACCCGTTTTGCAGATAAAATGGGTGTATTGACAACCAGCGCGGATCTTCCTTCTGATTTTCGAATGTCCAGCTTCAGGGATTCTTTGTCGATTTCAAAATATCGGGAGATGACATCCACAATATCCTGATGCAGCTTGATCAGAATATCATCCGAGACTTCCAGCTTGTCGTAAATCAGTGTAAACTGGAGACGTTTTTTGGCGACGCCCTTGCTGTCGCTTTTACCTATCAGTTTTTTCAACCATCCATTGAGCATAGGACCGCCTTATTTTCCAATGCCGATGATTATACCTAGTTTTTTCCAAAAGGATTTCTGGGTTTGCGGAATCTCAATCGGAAGATCCTCTTGTCCATCCAGACGCTGCGCAATTCGCCGGAAAGCCTGACCGGCCTCTGAGTCTTTCTGAAGCACCAGCGGTACACCTGTGTTGGTCGAGATCACCACCTGATTGTCTAACTGGACCAACCCCAGAAGTTCAACAGACAGCACTTCCACCACATCTTCGTGACTGAGCATATCCCCATTTTCTACCATTTCGGGAACGATACGGTTGACAATGAGTCGAGGAGTAATGGAGCGAGCGTACAATAAGCCAATCACACGATCGGCATCTCGAACCGATGAGACTTCAGGGGTGCAGATCACTACCGCCTCATCCGCCGGCGCAACGGAATTTTCAAAGCCCCGCTCAATGCCGGCCGGACAGTCGAGGAGAATATAATCGAATTCCTTACGGAGCTCTTTACATAAACGCACCATGGCTTCCGGAGTCAAAATGTCTTTGTTATCACTCTGGGAAGCGGGAATCAGGTACAGATTTTCAATTCTCCGATCCTTGATTGCCGCCTGCTTGATCTTGCATTTGCCTTTGGCGGCATCTACGACATTGAATACAATCCGGTTCTCAAGCCCCATGACCACATCGAGATTTCTAAGCCCGATATCCATATCCACAACGGCAACCTGCTTACCTTCAAGAGCCAGCGCAGCGCCGATAGAGGCCGTTGCTGTCGTTTTTCCGACGCCGCCTTTACCAGAAGTAATAACGATCACTCTTCCTTCCAATGGACACCTCTTCAACGCACTTCCGGCCATGTCAACCGGCCGAATGGATTTGTCTTGATATAATCTTCCACCACAATGTCTCCATGTTCCACATGAGCGAATTCGATGGTATGCTTTGGCGCTGCTGATAAGCCAACTGCAATGACGCCGCCGATCTGAATCTGTATAGGCTTAAAACCAACGGCCAGAATGATGGCTGCCTCGTTGTCAGGTTGACCGGCCAGTGCCGTGCCGCCGAGTGTTCCTACAATCAGGATGTCGCCGCCTGCAATGAGTTCACTTCCGGGATTGACATCGCCAAGTATGACCAGATGTTTCTGGGCCGTGATTTTCTGGCCGGATCTCACCCGTCCGGCGATTACCAGAGCGTCGGTGTTGTGCTGTCTCCAGAAACTGGATACATCCATTTTACGGGATTTATCCCCGGGTATGAAAACTTCTTTCGGGGATGGCGGCGCAGGCGCAATATTTACCGACGCCACATTAAATTTACTTTTCAGAAACGCTCTCAACATCTCTATAACACTTTCATAGCCTTCAGAATCGCCTACATCCAGCGTGACGCGGGAATTGGAGGCCAAGTGCTGCAACTGATTGAAAATCCGGGTCAGTTCTTCCTGGATGTAATTCACAGGCAATGATGGATCCAGCGTTACCCAGAAACCATCCCTGACCCCTTTGAGGCGAATCTGCGATTTGTCCTGGATCTGTGCATCCATGCCGAGATGACATCCCTTTCCGAAATACGGCGACTTCGTAACAAGTTCGTATGTAGCAGTAAAAGTATATCTTGCTCCCGAAGGATTTTCGTGCTTTGTCCGCGGACAGGCATTTTAAATGTCGGTACAAAGCCGCTTGAGCTTGATTTTTTGCGAGTTTATCAAAATAAGGTATTTGAATATCCATAACGCCTTTACTTTTGGTGGTATAGTGATATAAAAATGGCATGTCAAGAAAAAGAAACGACATCACGAAAAAGGATTTTATGGATCTCATCAATCGGCGATTCTTTGAAACATAATCAAATGGCATCATTTTCACACATTCACGCCGGATGGCTGATAGATGGCAGCGTTGATTCCATTCAGCAGAACGTGATTATTCATGTGAATAAAGGCATCATTCACACCATAACGCCTGCCGCGCAAGTCCGCCTTTCCAACGCAACGCCTTCCGATCCGGAAAAGTCATACCTGGATTTAACGGCATACACACTGCTGCCGCTTCTGGTGGATTGTCATGTACATCTGTTCATGTCTGGAACACCTGATATCACTGCGCGTAAACATCAACTGGACGCTGGTTACGATGAACTCAAGCATGTCATTGCCGACCATATCCGCCAGCATATTGCCAGCGGCGTTGGCGCAGTCAGGGATGGCGGAGATCGTCAGGGATTTTCTCAGCGTTATCGGCAGGAAGTGTTAAATGCAGAAGACGCCGAGCCGGGAAGCTGTCCGCTTACGGGATACGCTGACAGGACGGCGATGTCAGGGCTTTGCTGTAGGATCGCCGGAAAAGCCTGGCATCATGCCGGACGATATGGAAAACTGATCGGCAGAACGCCTAATACCGATGAAACGCTGGCGGAAGCCATGCAGCGGGAGTCGTGTCTGCCCGGGTATATCCGGCCGGATCATGTCAAAATCGTCAATTCCGGTGTCAACAGTCTTCTTTGCTTTGGAAAAGAAACCCTGCCGCAGTTTTCTTATGAAGAAATGTCTTCTGCCGTTCGCTTGGCAGCGCAGCAAGGTTTGAAGACAATGGTCCACGCCAACGGCGGGGCGCCGGTTCAAATTGCCGTCGAGGCAGGCTGTCATTCCATCGAACACGGATTTTTTATGGGAGAAGACAATCTGGCCAGAATGCGCGACCATCAAACGACCTGGATACCGACGGCGTTTACCATGCGGGCTTATGCGGCCACGCTCTTGCCGTCCAGCCGGGAAGCAGCAACAGCGCTGCGGAATCTGGATCATCAGCGGGATCAGATTCGCAGGGCCAGAGATATGGGCGTTCGTATAGCGTTAGGCACTGACGCGGGCAGCATGGGTGTCCATCATGGTGTTGCGGTCAAGGAAGAGCTCAGAATCCTCATGGAAGCCGGATTTTCACTGCCGGAAGCCGTTTGCTGCGCTACCCGAAACGGCGCCGATCTCCTGGAAATACCGGAGATCGGCCTTTTGAAACCTGGAAAGCCGGCGGCATGGATCGCCGTTAAAGGCAGTCCGTCGCTTCTGCCGGGTAGTCTGTGCGATATCAAGAGGTGGGATGCCATATAACGCCGAAGTCAGATTTTCTGTGAAACCACCAAGGAATGAAAAATGAAATATTTTGGGAAGATAACGGGGTTTCTGTGTCTGGTATTGTTCGCTGCCGGGATCAGCAGGGCGGAGTCATTCCGGATCGGAACCTGGAAAACCGCGCAGACAATTCAACCTTATTTTTATCAGTCTTTTCTGCCGGTGGGTACAATTTGCGATGTAACGGCGTTCACCAATCCGGCGGACCAGAAAACAGCGCTTCTGGCTGGAAAGCTCGATATGTGCGGCGTCACTCTGCCTTATGCCATCTATTGCGCATCCATCGGCCAGCCTGTTGTTGTGGTGGCGTCTCTGTGCAATAAAGCCTCAGCCCTGGTAATCAGAAAAGGTGTTCCTGTTCGCCGCATTTCGGATCTGAAGGGCAAGCGAATCGGATATCCTCCGTGGACTATGGATGAGATGTTGTTACGGGAAGCTCTGAAACGGCATAAACTGATTCCTGACAAAAATGTTCATCTGATCCGCGTGGATTTTTTCGAGATGGGAAATGCACTGGCCAAAGGCGGTATCGACGCATTTTTATCCGGAGAGCCCTTTCCGACGTTAGCGGTGCGCAATGGATATGGACGCATTTTGTCCTATCCTTACTATGACGACAGCATCGGGACCATCAACACCGCGCTGATGGTTACCCGTCAGAGCCTGAAACAGCATCCGGAACGGGTTATGGCGCTGGTCAAAGCGCATGCACTGGCGACGCGATATCTGACGACCCATCCGGACGAGTGGTTTCAAAAAGCCGCCTCTTTTGGTGTAGCGCTGGGTGTTGTCAGAAAATCCGCATCCAATATCGAACTGACCTGGGAAATAGATCCGGATTTTATCGAAAGCGCTAAAGCACTGGGAGCGCGTATGATGGCGTTAAAACTGATTGACCGTCAGCCTAATTATGAGAAGCTTTTTGATCTGACCTGCATGAAACATGTCAAGCGGGAGCTAAAATAACGTGCGTTATAAGTACATGGCTCTTCGGACGGCTCATTGTGAATGCAGTGTGATGCGCAGAATTTCACCGCGTTGCCACAGGCGCATGCGGGGCCCCCACGTACCGGTGCCGCGGCAGACAATGACAGGCATACGGCCGGCTTTGTACAGCCCTTCTATCATAGGATAACGAAGTCTTACCAGGTATCCGAAAGGCCATATCTGACCTCCATGCGTGTGAGCGCTAAGCATTAGACTTACGCCAGCGTCTGCAGCGGTTTCAGCATGCCATGGCGTATGAGAGAGCAGCACCGTGGTTCCTGGCGGATGGCCTGAAAGCGCCTTGGGAATAGCCTCTTTATCCCGGTTCAACCGGCTGGCGATGGTCAGGTCTTCCACACCGGCGATCACAAAACCGGGACGAACTTCCGCCCACCGGTCATCCAATACATTGAACCCGGCCTCTGTGAGCAGAGCGCGGTTTCGCTTCCAATCTCCATACATGTCATGATTGCCGGGAACCACCCATACGCCCAGCGGTGCGGTGATGCGTTTGAAGACGGACAAGAGATCCCCCTGGGGATAGGTATTCCCGTCGAACGTATCTCCCAAAAGAACCACCAAGTCCGGATGCTGCTCCTGTATCTGGGTGACTCTGGCCGAAAGCCATCCGGTTCCGATCAGCACGCCAAGATGCAGGTCGGACGCCGCAACAATCACGGCGCCATCCATCGGACGGGGAAGACCCGGCAGGTGAATATCATAGCGATGAATGACAGGCGATCTCGTTCCCTGAACAATGGCGATCACCGAAAGAACCGCGCCGGTGATCAGCGCTGCGGCGCGAAGTTTCGGAAGCATCGGACGCAGAAAAAAACCAAATCCTGTGCAGATATCAACGGCCAGAAACGATACAGACATCAGCAGAAGAATACCGAGCCAGTCCATACCGACCAGATCCACTACATACAACAGCGGATTGTCTATGTTGAGTCCTGCGGTGCGCGCCATGACCAGGCATGTCCAGAGAATGGCGCCTGCGACCATGAACAGATTCCGAGGCAACCGTCGTTTCAGAAATGACGCAGACGTTGCCCGCTGAAAAATATAAAATTGCAGTAAGGTGCCGGTGAGAAGAACACCAAGAAAAAACATCAGTGCCGTCGCTCTTGTATGAAAATGAGTTCAGCTTTCATCTATGACAATGCTGAAGCCTCCATCGATGAGGGCTTTTTCAATGGCGTCTGTTTTGAGCGACGACAGCCGGAATGTATATGTCCGGCGGGAAGACTGCCGGGCGGTCATGCCGATATTGATGATTTCCCCGCCGTTATCCCGGATAATCTTCACTGCCCGATCAAATGCTTCCGGCTGCTCGCCTATCTCCACCTCGATTCTGGAGACTCCGGTCAGAATCCCCATCATATCGATAAACGCCCGCAGGATATCTGACTCAGTGATAATACCGACAACAGCACCATTTTTAACAACCGGCATTCCGCCGATCTTGTGTTCATAAATCAGGACAGCAGCGGTTTCCAGATCGTCATCCGGATCTACGGTAATTGGATCTGAAATCATGATATCCGTCAACGCGAGATCACCGACCATAGCCGGAATCAGCCCCTGTTTCAAATCTGTCAGCGTTATAAACCCTTTCAGTTTTTTATTTTTGGAAACAATGGGCAGGTGTCGGAATCTTCCTTCCTTCATCAGTTCGATGGCTTCCTGAATCGATGTCTTTTCAGTGACAGTTATCGGGTCATGGATCATCAGGGACTTTATTTTCATAACGTATCCTTTGCGTTTACAGGCTGGTATAGGCACAGCGGTTCTTCGGCCAGGTAATCACCGGTGGCTTCAAACGCCCTGGCCCGGCATCCGCCGCAGACTTTGCGGTATTCACATTTGCCGCATTTTCCTTTCAGATTATCATAATTGCGCAAAGATAAAAAAATTTCTGAGGTTTTCCAGATATCAGCAAAGGATGTCTGTGTGATATTGCCGCAATCGAGCTGCAAAAAACCGCAAGGCTGAACAATTCCGGTATGGGAAATGAAACAAAACCCGACACCACCCAGGCATCCGCGCGTAACAGCATCCAGTCCGTGGCTCTGAAACGTGACGGTTTCACCGTCCTGCCGGGCGCGTTGGCGCAGAATCCGGTAATAGTGAGGCGCGCAGGTGGCCTTCAACTGCAATGGGGTGCATTTGCGCTGGTCATAAAACCAGTTGAGGGTGTCTTCATATTCACTGGCGTTAATAGCGTTGTCGGCAATGTATTTCCCTCGGCCGGTGGGAACCAGCAGAAAAATATGGTGCGCCGCAGCGCCCAGTTTTACAGCTAAATCCTGAATTTCTGAAATTTCCGGCAGGTTGGCCTGGGTAATGGTGGTGTTGATCTGGAACTCAATGCCAGCATCCTTTGCGTTGGCGATACCGCGGAGGGCAGCATCAAACGCGCCCTCAACGCCCCGAAACCGGTCATGCTTTTCGCGTGTGGCCCCGTCAAGGCTGATACTGATACGCTGAATCCCGGATGCCGCCATTTTTCGGGCGTTGTCCGGATTTATCAGGGTTCCATTGGGCGCCATCACCATTTTAAGCCCTTTGGACGTGCCATAAGCCGCCACCTCAAAAATATCCGGCCTGAGCAGCGGTTCGCCGCCGGTTAAAATTACGATGGCGGAACTCACTTCAGCGATCTGATCCAGCAGGCGCAGGCAGGCTTCTGTGTTCAGCTCTCCCTCATAGGGACCGGAAGTGGCGGACGCCCGGCAATGGATGCAGGACAGATTGCAGTTGCGGGTGATTTCCCAAGCCACCAGACGAAGGGTCGCGCCATTTGTTTCGGAATGCGGGCGGCTGTGGTTCATAGAGCGTGAAGTTCCCGAGCGGCATCCATGGCGAAGTAAGTCAGGATCATGTCCGCACCCGCGCGTTTGATCGATGTCAGAGATTCCATCATCACCCGTTTGCCGTCCAGCCAGCCAAGCTGATCGGCGGCCTTGATCATGGCATATTCGCCGCTGACGTTATAGGCCGCAACCGGCAGGTCGAATTCCTGGCGGACGCGACAGATAACATCCAAATACGGCAGCGCCGGTTTGACCATGACGATGTCTGCGCCTTCTTCGATGTCCAGGGTGACTTCCCGGATAGCTTCCAGAGCGTTGGCCGGGTCCATCTGGTAGGTTCTGCGGTCTCCGAACTTGGGGGCGGAATCTGCTGCCTGCCGGAAGGGGCCGTAAAATCCGGAGCAGTATTTGGCGGCATACGCCATGATCGGCACCTGAGAAAAGCCGCTGTCGTCCAGGCTTTCGCGGATTTCCGCCACCCGGCCGTCCATCATATCCGAAGGCGCCACCATGTCTGCGCCGGCTTTGGCATGGGATAGCGCTGTGCGGGCTATCAGGTCGAGTGATGCATCGTTATCCACCATATTTTTTTCAACCACGCCGCAATGACCGTGATCGGTGTATTCACACAGACAGACGTCGGTGATCACCATCAGTTCCGGAACTTTGTCCTTGACGGCTTTAACGGCTTTCTGAATGATGCCGTCCTTGGCGTAGGCGCCGGTGGCCAGCGCATCTTTTTTGTCGGGAATGCCAAACAGCATGACCGCCGGAATATCCAGTTTCTTGACTTCCAGACAGGTTTTAACCAGACGGTCTATGGACAACTGATACTGACCCGGCATGGAGGGAATAGGATTTTGGACATCCTTGCCCCCGATGGCGAACAAGGGCAGAATCAGGTCGCTGGTCGTCAGAACGGTTTCACGGATCATGCGGCGGAACGCTTCGTTCTGCCGAAGTCTTCGGGGGCGGTATTCAGGAAACATCATAGCGGCCTCTCTTTTTATCGTATTTCATCATCGGTTAAGTAGCAGGCAGGATCCGGCGCCCAGATATCTCCGGTCACCGCTTCGGCCCGGACCCTGAAATTGCCGGCGCAAATATCCAGCCAGCGGCATGCGGCGCAGCGGCCCTTCACGTAACGCTTTTTGTCTTTAAGCTGCATCATGAGCGGGTTTGAAAAATCGGACCAAACTTCGGAAAACGGCCGCTGCCGGACGTTTCCGAAACTGTAGTGGCGCCAGAACTGATCGGCGTGGATCTGCCCGTCCCAACTGACACATCCGATGCCTCTGCCGGAACTGTTGCCTTCATTCATTTTTAAAAGCTCCAGAACGTCTTGGGCGCGTTCGGGATTTTCTTTCAGAAGCCGCAGATAGACATACGGGCCGTCTGCGTGATTATCAACGGTGAGGATCTCTTTTTGCAGCCCTTTGTCGTAAAGTCTGCGGGTTTCATCCATAATCAGATCCACAATGGCGCGGGTTTCTTCATGAGTAGAATCTTCCGCAACCAGTTTGGAACCTCTGCCGGCATACACCAGATGGTAAAAGCAGGCTCTGGGAATGTTCATGGTTTCAAGCAGATTGAAGATTCCGGGGATTTCAAAGGCATTTGCTTTGCTGATGGTAAAGCGCAGTCCTACCTTGATTCCGGCTTCCTGACAGTTCCGGATGCCGGCCAGCGCGGCCTGAAATGCGCCTGTCACCCCGCGGAACCGGTCATGGATGGCTTCCATGCCGTCCAGACTGATGCCCACATAGGACAGTCCGATGGCTTTGAGGGTTTTGGCGATTTCCGGGGTGATCAGAGTGCCGTTGGTCGAAATGACAGCTCTCATACCTTTTTGAACCGCATATTCCGCCAAATCCGGCAGGTCTTTACGCATCAGCGGCTCTCCGCCGGAAAACAAAATGACCGGTGAACCAAAGTCCGCCAGATCGTTTATCAGCGCCATGCCTTCGGCAGTGGTCAGCTCGTCGGCATTGGCATGATCTCTGGCATGGGCGTAGCAGTGAATGCAGCGCAGATTGCACTGACGGGTCATGTTCCAGACCACGACAGGTTTCTTGTCGCTTGAAAATTGAAGCAGATGAGATGGCAGTGCAGACGACTTCCGGCCATAGCGCAGTGCGTCGGAAGGTTCTACGGAGCCGCAATAGAGCTTGGAGATACCAATCATGAAAGCACTTTCATTTTAAAAGGGTTTCAGGCAATGAATATTCGGATATCGGTGATGCAGGCACCCGGAATTTCTCGGTAATGAGTGAGCTGATAAACGCTTCGGGCCCCAGCAGGGCTTTTCGGGTAATAAAAAAGCGGTTCTTCCCGATTTTTTCGCGTACCAGTTTAAGCCCCAGTTCAAAATCCACGGAAAGCTGCCGTTCGAAGTCTTCGATACGCACCGCAGGGTTGGCCAGTTGTTCGATGATGAAATCAACGGCGTCGTCTTCAAATACGATGTTGATATCATGTTTCTTGTAAAACGAAAGCTCCATTTTTTTGATTTCATCATAGAGCGATTTGACTTTCTGGAGTACATGGCCCACATCCATCACATTTCTGGAGTAAAACGAGGCCACAATATCCATCCGGGACGGAGTCAGGGTCAGGCTGTATTTATCAGAGAGCCGTTTACGATTGACGTTCAGATAAGCCTTGATGTGGTCGCGTTCCTGTTCTGCCAGGCGGTCATATTCATTTTGGTAAACAGGCGCTGTTTCCGGATTCAGCAATTCAGATAAAGCGGTTTCCGGAGATTCCAGAACCGGCAGGGTTACCGGAAATCGGGTGACGGAAGCAGATGGCAGATGGCGTTCAAAAAGAAGCAGGGCTTTTTCGACCGCGCTGATCAGGCCCCTGGCGCCGGTGTTTTCGTTGAAGGCGTTCTTTGCCAGTATTCTTAATACCGGATCGTCGAATTTAATCTGAATGCCATAGGCCGCGAAATCAAGTTTTTTTCCGAGAATCACCGGATTGTTGGGGTTTTTCAGAATTTCGAACAGATCGTCTTCCGTCAGCCTTTCAAATACAGCCCGCACCGGCAGCCGTCCGATGAACTCGGATTCAAAACCGAATTCCACCAGATCTTCGGATTTGACCAGAGACAGAATATCCTGCCGTTCTTTGTGGTTCTGGATATCTGCGCCAAAACCAATGTTCTGGCGGGTGATCCGGCGCTGAATGATCTCCGGCAGATCGGAAAATGCGCCGCTCATGATAAACAGGATATGACGGGTATTGATCGTCCGTTTGTCTCGGCTTCCGGTTTTCCGGAATCGTTCGATTTCCTGAAGCATGGAAATAGGGTCGTGCGGCACCTTCAGATCCACTTCGGTTTCTTCCATCGGCTTTAAGAGCGCCCGCTGAACTCCGGTGCGGGAAACATCCGCGCCGATAATATTTCGGCTGCCGGCAATTTTATCTATTTCATCAATATATACAATGCCATATTGAGCAAGTTCAATATTGTCATCCGCTTCCCGCACCAGATCGCGCACGAGGT
Organism: Desulfobacteraceae bacterium RAAP-1; assembly: GCA_001443525.1. Taxonomy (GTDB): domain Bacteria; phylum Desulfobacterota; class Desulfobacteria; order Desulfobacterales; family Desulfatirhabdiaceae; genus RAAP-1. The sequence goes on from LKPX01000012.1 coordinate 60,885, forward strand.
CTTCGACATCGCCGCCCACATAACCGGTTTCACTGAATTTGGTGGCGTCTCCTTTGACAAATGGAACGCCGATTTTTTTGGCGATCAGCCGGATCAGATACGTTTTTCCAACGCCGGTGGGGCCGATCATCAGTACATTGTTTTTAATGCCGCCTATCAGATCAACGGATGTGTCGCCAGTGTTCCTGGCATGCTGGATCCGGTTGAAGTGTGTACATATCTTGGTTGCCAGAACCGCCTTGGCGTAATCCTGCCGGACAATATACTGGTCCAGATACGCAATCAGGTCTTCCGGCTTCATATCGAAATGAAACAGGTCATCGGGCATGGATGTTTTGCCGGAAGCATCTGCGACGGTTTCCGGCTGGATGATTTCCTGAGATACCATTTTGACGGTTCCACCGAATTTCTTCGATAGAAACTCGCCGATTTCTTTTTCAATCTCTTCGGGTCTGGGTATTGTTTCGTCTGATATATTCATAGTGAGCCATCATCGATGGGTTTCGGCCCCATCAGGATTTTAACTTTTTAAAAATGCATATTAAAAACGCATAAATCACGTTAGACTGGCACTATAATCATGTCTTTATCAAAAAGCAAGTTGACCCCGGCAGGGCGGATGGATCAAACGCATCGGGGTTCCATGTTCATCGATGATGAATGGGATTTTTCAAGAGCGTTTTTCTCCATACCGTCAATCATAACCAGCAGAATTCGAATTTCCATTGTTGATTGGACGCTCATCGTTCATTATGATAATGGGATATGCCATGGAAGATTCAGTTGCCGCAAATTTGATTTACCGTCTGGCACGGAAGCATGGCGCAGGGAAAGAGATAGGTCTGGTATGAAATAATACATTGACTTGTTATGGCCCTGTGTTCGTCGTCGAAGAAGTTGATTCAGTGCAATGGAGGTAAATAGGTGAAGGTGCATGAAGTGGACGCGTGGGCCAAGGCTGACGGTGCGGCCGGGCCTGCGGGAAAAGTCGCCGGAAGTCATTTTAAGGATGCCCGCAGGGGGAGCGTCACGGGTGGCGCGAATCACATTGACAAGAAGCGCAAGGAGTAATGACTGGCCATGAACCATATGATCCACAACAGCATCGTGAATTTTATCTGGGGGATTGCCGACGACGTGTTGCGTGATGTCTATGTGCGCGGCAAGTACCGCGACGTGATCCTGCCGATGACGGTCATCCGCCGTCTCGATGCACTCTTGGAGCCGACCAAGGAAAAAGTACTCGATATGAAGAAGCGGCTCGACGGAGCCGGAATCGCTAACCAGCACGCCGCGCTCTGCCAGGCAGCAGGCGAGGCCTTTTACAACGTCTCGCCATTTACGCTGCGCGACCTGAAGAACCGCGCCAGGCAACAGCAGCTCAAGGCCGATTTCGAAGCCTACCTGGACGGTTTTTCACTGAACGTCCAGGAGATCCTCGACAAGTTCAAGTTCCGCAACCAGATCCCGACGCTGATCGAGGCGGACATCCTCGGCCACCTGATTGAAAAGTTTCTCGACGGCCGCGTCAATCTCAGCCCCAAGCCGGTTCAGGACGTGGACGGCAACGAGCTGCTGCCGGCGCTCGATAACCACTCGATGGGCACCATCTTCGAGGAGCTGATCCGCCGCTTTAACGAGGAGAACAACGAAGAGGCCGGAGAACACTTCACGCCTCGAGATGTGGTTAAGCTCATGGCCGACCTGATTTTCCTGCCGGTGGCAGGCAGCATCGAATCCGGAACCTACCTCGTCTATGACGGGGCATGCGGCACCGGCGGCATGCTGACCGTGGCGGAGGAACGCCTGGCCGAGCTGGCCCAAAGCCACGGCAAAGATGTTTCCATTCACCTTTTCGGCCAGGAGGTGCAGCCGGAAACCTACGCCATCTCCAAGGCCGACCTGCTGCTCAAAGGCGAAGGGGCCGAGGCCGAGAACATGAAGTACGGCTCCACGCTCTCCAGCGATGCCTTCCCGTCGCAGGAATTCGACTTCATGCTCTCCAACCCACCTTACGGCAAGAGCTGGAAGACCGACCTGGAGCGCCTGGGCGGCAAGGGCGACATCAAGGACCCGCGCTTTGTCACCCAACACGGCGGCGACCCGGAATACAAGATGATCACCCGCTCCTCGGACGGGCAGCTCATGTTCCTGGTCAACAAACTCTCCAAGATGAAGCACACCACCCGCCTCGGCAGCCGTATCGCCGAGGTCCACAACGGTTCGTCGCTCTTCACCGGCGACGCGGGTCAGGGCGAGAGCAATATCCGTCGTTGGATCATCGATAACGATTGGCTGGAAGCTATCATCGCCCTGCCGGAGAACATGTTCTACAACACCGGCATCGCCACCTACATCTGGGTACTCACCAACCGCAAGAGTGACGAACGTCGGGGCAAGGTCCAGCTCATCGATGCCACCGAATGGTTCGTGCCGCTGCGCCGCAATCTCGGCAAGAAGAACTGTGAGTTCTCCGAGGAACACATTCGCGCCATCTGCAACCTGGTGGTGAATCCGGTTGAGACCGAGAAATCGAAAATTTTCCCCAAAGAGGCGTTTGGCTACTGGAAAGTAACGGTGGACCGTCCGCTGCGCCTCGCCGTTGACCTGAGCACGGCCCGGCTGGAACGGTTCGAGCGGAGCTGCGCCAAGGCCAAGGAAGAGCCGTTGGCCAACCTGTCCCGCCGCGTGGCCGAGACACTCGGAGCCGGTCCGCACCTGGATTTCAATGCCTTCATGGATGCCTGCGACGCCGATGCCGACAAGCACGGTGTCAAGCTCACCGCCAAACGCAAAAAGCTGCTGCAAAGCGAATTATGTGACGCCTGCGAGGACGTCGTGCCGGTACTGAAGAAGGTTTACAAGCCGGGCAAAGCCACGCCTGATCCCATCCACGGCCTGTTCGAAGCCGAGGTGGGCGGCAAGACCTGCGTGGTTGAATACGAGCCGGATACCGCCCTGCGCGACAGCGAGCAGGTGCCGCTGCTGGAAGAAGGCGGTATCGAGGCGTTCTTCCGGCGTGAGGTGCTGTCCTACATCCCGGATGCCTGGATCGACCCAGGCAAGACGCTGGTGGGCTATGAGATATCCTTCACCCGACATTTCTACCGGCCCGCGCCCATGCGCACCCTGGATGAGATCAAGGCTGACATCTACGCCCTGGAGCAGGAAACCGATGGGCTTCTGGAACAGATTGTCGGGGAGACTGAGTGATGAAACTGGCCCCTTATCCAGAATACAAGGACGCGGGAGTGAATTGGGTTGGCAGTATTCCCGCACATTGGCCTGAGAAGCGGGCAAAGTATTACTTCAAAGAGATCGACGAGCGTTCACAGACAGGCGACGAAGAAATGCTCTCGGTGTCACACATCACGGGAGTGACACCTCGCAGCCAGAAGAACGTAACCATGTTCAAGGCCGAGTCGAATGTCGGCCAGAAGCGCTGCCAACCAGGCGATCTGGTTATCAATACGATGTGGGCCTGGATGTCTGCATTGGGTGTCTCGAATCATGCTGGAATTGTGAGTCCCGCCTATAGCGTTTACCGGCCAAGAAGCAACCCGGATTACGACGACTACTATCTCGACAACCTGTTGCGGATTGAAGGGTATCGGTCGGAATACATTTGCCGGTCAACGGGCATTCGCTCTTCCCGGCTCAGGCTCTATCCCGATAAATTTCTGAGCATGCCGGTGGTCTGCCCTCCGCCGGAAGAACAGCAAGCCATTATTGCTCACATAAATGAAAAGTGCGCCGAGATCGGTCAGGCGATTTCAAGGGCTGAGCGCGAGATCGAGCTGATGCTCGAATACCGCATCCGGCTGATTTCCGATGTGGTTACCGGCCAGGTGGATGTGCGCGGCATCGAGGCGCCGGAGGTTGCCGAGGAAGAGCTGCAGGCGCTGGATGAGGACACCGCCAAGTCCGATGACGTGATTGATGATGAGATCAAAACGGAGGTCGAGGAATGATCGATGACCGGCCAACCGAGTACCTTGTCGGACTTGTACATGAACTGCGCAAGCTGCCTGTCGAAACGGAATGGGTGGAATTCAAGCATAACAAAGCCGAGCCGGAGGAGATAGGCGAATATCTCTCGGCCCTGGCCAACTCGGCAGCGTTGATCGGCAAATCTAATGCCTATTTGGTGTGGGGAGTAGATAATGAGACCCACAACATTATCGGCACAACCTTCAATCCCGCGGCGACAAAGGTCGGCAACGAAGAGCTGGAGAGCTGGCTATTGCGCTTGCTCGCCCCCAAGATCAATTTTCGGTTCCATACGCTCGAAATCGAGACCAGGAGGGTAGTCCTTCTGGAGATCAGTGCGGCGTTTCGGCATCCGGTGCGCTTCGAGCATCAGGAATTCGTTCGTGTTGGTTCTTACAAGAAGAAATTGAAGGACTATCCGGAAAAAGAGCGAACACTCTGGAGGATATTTGATCATGTTCCCTTCGAACGTGGCATAACCGTCGAACGTGTTTCCAGTGAGGAGGTTCTGAAGCTCCTCGACTATCCCGCCTATTTTGAACTGCTTGAGCTTCCTTTGCCCGATGGCCGGACGGCGATTCTCGATGCCTTGGCAAAGGATGAACTGATTCAGGCTTGCGCCGCAGGTGACTGGAGCATTACCAATCTGGGTGCGATCCTTTTCGCGAAAAAGCTGGATGATTTTTCCAAACTCAGACGCAAAGCGATACGCGTGGTCCATTACAAAGGCCGAAGCCGTGTTGAAACGCTGAGAGAGCAGGTCGGTGCAAAAGGCTACGCCAGTGGTTTTAACGGATTGATCCAGTTCATTATGGCGCTGGTGCCCACCAATGAAATCATCGAGCAAGCGCTGCGGCGGACGGTGCCCATGTTTCCGGAATTGGCGGTTCGTGAACTTGTGGCTAATGCTTTGATCCATCAGGACTTCTTTGTAACGGGCGTAGGGTCGATGGTGGAGATATTCGACGATCGGATGGAGATCACCAACCCGGGTGAGCCCTTGGTAGATACCCGACGCTTTGTTGATACTCCACCGAAATCCCGAAACGAGGCCTTAGCCTCTTTGATGCGGCGTTTCCGCATTTGCGAAGAGCGCGGCAGCGGTATCGACAAGGTGGTTGATCAGGTTGAATTTTTCCAACTTCCCGCGCCTTGTTTCGAGGCGCCCGAGGGGCACACCCGGGTGGTGCTGTTTGCTTACAAACCATTGAACGCAATGGATCGAGCGGACCGGATTCGTGCATGTTATCTCCATGCTTGTCTTAAATGGGTAATGCGCGATTACCTGACAAACGCTTCGCTGAGGAGACGATTCGGTATCGAGGAAAAAAATAAGGCGGCTGTTTCCCGATACATTCATGAGGCGGTCGAGGATGGTGCAATCAAGCCGTTTGATAAAGAAGCCCCGAAGAAATTGATGAAATATGTCCCCTTTTGGGCTTGAATTTCATTGATGGGTAATTGCCAGGATAGTGGACAAGCAGGTATGTATAGCGAATAACTTATTGAATTATAAATATTTATTATATGATCAATTTCATTGATGGGTAATTGATAGGGTAAGGATGAAACCGACTGACACCAGCGAAAAGGGTCTGGAATCGATCATCGTCACCTCACTCGTGGAGGAAGCCGGATATGTTCAGGGCGACCCGCAGGATTACGACCGGGAACACGCCGTCGATCTGGCCAAGCTGCTGTATTTTCTTGCCGCCACCCAGCCCGATACTTACGAGGCTCTCGGCATCGAAGAGGAGGGCCCCAAGCGTACCCAGTTCCTGCACCGCCTGCAAGGCGAGATCGCCAAACGCGGCGTGGTGGATGTGCTGCGCGGCGGCATCAAACATGGCCCGGCCCATGTGGACCTTTTCTACAGCACGCCCACCCCGGGCAATGTGAAGGCCGCCGAACGGTTTGCGGCCAACATCTTCAGTGTCACCCGCCAGCTCCGCTACAGCCGCGTTGATATCGCGCTTGCTCTCGACATGGCCGTGTTCATTAACGGCCTGCCTATCGCCACTTTCGAACTCAAAAACAAACTCACCAAGCAGACGGTTCTCGACGCTGTTCAGCAGTATCAACGCGACCGTGATCCCAAGGAACTTTTGTTCCAGTTCGGCCGCTGCGCCGTCCATTTTGCCGTGGATGACCACGAGGTACGTTTTTGCACCCATCTCAAGGGCAAGAGTTCATGGTTTCTGCCCTTCGACAAGGGCTACAACGACGGTGCGGGCAATCCGCCCAACCCTCATGGGCTTGCTACCGACTACCTTTGGAAGGAGATCCTCTCCAAAGATGGCCTGACCGACATCCTGGAAAACTACGTCCAGGTGGTGGAGGAAAAGGACGAGAAAACCGGTAAGAAAAAGTACAAACAGATATTTCCCCGCTACCACCAGTTGAAGGTGGTGCGGATGCTGCTGGCCAATGCCGGTGAGAGCGGTGTCGGCAGGCGCTACCTGATCCAGCACTCGGCGGGTAGCGGCAAGAGCAACTCCATTGCCTGGCTGGCGCACCAATTGGTAGGGGCGATCGGCCGATCGCC
>LKPX01000110.1 GCA_001443525.1 Desulfobacteraceae bacterium RAAP-1
GACGATGCTGAACGATCTTCCCTGCCTGTGAAAGCAATCCAAATCATGACGCACGGTTCACTAAAATAGTCACATGATGTCAGGTTGCACAATTTCAGTTATAAATAGCGACGTGTGGTTCACGAAATAATATGTAAATTCTTAATACGGGATATGGCGCAAAAAAAGACCTTGCTACAGGAAACAAAGCTGGATAATAGCTGGATAAAATCGTATTTCAAAAAAAAGGGGTTACAGCATTTAGCCATAACCCCTTGATTTTTAAAGTGCCGAGGGACGGAATCGAACCGCCCACACGGGGATTTTCAGTCCCCTGCTCTACCGACTGAGCTACCTCGGCGTTCAAACACGACGATTTATAGTGAAACGCTGGCATATTGTCAATAAAAAATTGGGATAATGTGTAATTATTCGATAATAATATGAAATAAGTTGAATATGTCGATAATGATCCCAGCGGATAACGAAGATCATAAATCAAACGGTCGCATATCTCCAAATCCGTATTGCAAAAGCGTACTGACAGCAAGCGTTGCGGTGTCCGCTTTCAGTATGCGCGGCCCCAGTGATACTGTAATAAATCCACAAGCACGAGCGGCCGCAACCTCCTCCGGTGTAAAACCGCCTTCAGGCCCCAAAATCGCCATGACGCTTTGTATCCGGCGCTTTTCAGGCGAAGGAATTTCAAACGGTCTGGACGGCGATTCATCTTCCCAGAAAATCAGACGAACATCACAGGATGCGCCAAAGTTCAGCATCTCCTGGAATGTCATTGGATCGGAGATTTCCAGAAGCCTGCTTCGCTGACACTGCTTGAGCGCTTCGATGGCGATCTTACGCCAGCGCTCTTTGCGGGAAGTGATTCGTTTTGCATTTAAAACAGGTACGGAACGCTGCGCTGAATAAGGAATCCATCGCTGTACGCCCAGCTCTGTAATCTGGCGGATAATCTCGTCCGCCTTGTTGTCTTTCAACAGCGCTTGGGCAATGATCAGGCGGGGATGAGGCTCAGACGCCTGCGTCCGTCTGCGGATGACAGATACGTGAACCTTACCGGATTCCATACGATCTATCCGGGCTTCGCATTCTGAACCCGCGCCGTCAATCAATTCGATGATATCTCCAGGCTTCAGCCGGAGAACATTGCGGATATGTCCGGCGTCATCGCCGGAAATTACGGGGGTATCGCCCGAAAGCTGGCGCGTTTCAACAAAGAATCTGCGCATAATGTACATCCTATTCACGGTCGAATTTGACGACTTCATAAAAAGTCCGCATGCTGTGCGCTGCATCCTTCGTCGTTACGGCGCACCATAAGCACCCATCACTCCTCAGGATTTGCGCGCCTTGCCTGCGAACATTTTACAAAGCCGTCCGAAATTCGTCTTTCTACGAGGCCATCAAATTTCAAAGCGCGTTTCAAAAAGAATTCCAGCTTATGCTGAACCCGGCCATAGATGGTAGCATCGGGATACCTGCCATCGTTGTCTGCAACCCCGGCAGGCGCACCGGTCAGGATTTCAATGCCTTCGCAAATGGTGGATACCGGATAAATATGGAATTCACCTTTCCGGGCAGCTTCTACCACTTCTTGTTTCAACATGAGATTTCTCACATTAGAAGCTGGAATCATCACCCCATGCCTGCCGGTAAGACCACGAGCGCTGCAAAGATCATAAAATCCCTCGATTTTTTCGTTTACGCCGCCAATTGCCTGAACTTCTCCCTTCTGGTTGACGGAACCGGTAACGGCAATCCCCTGAAAGACCGGAACATCTGAAAGACTCGATATCACCGCGTAGAGTTCAGCGGAAGAAGCACTGTCACCGTCAATAACACCGTAATTCTGCTCGAAAGCAATGCTGATCGTAAGACTCAATGGATGGAGTCTCGCAAATGTTCTTCCCAGATACCCGGATAAAATCAGCACGCCCTTGTCGTAGGTATTTCCACTGAGGTTAGTCTCCCGCTCGATATTGACCACGCCCGATTTTCCCAGATAGGTTTCCGCCGTAATACGGGATGGACGGCCAAAAGAAATCTCGCCGATCTGATACACCGCCAGACCATTGACCTGACCGACCACCGAATTCTCGATATCCATCAAGACCGATCCGTCCATGTAGGATTCGTGAACCTTTTCTTCATAAAGATTATAGCGGAATCGGTATTCCTTCAGGGCCTGCATGACATATTGCCCCGTAACCCTGGGTGAATGATTCTGATTCGCCCAGTAATCCGCTTCTTTCAGAAGCCCTACCGTCGGTCCGAATCGCAGTGAAAGCCTGGTCCTGTCTTCAACGGCGCTGGAGCTGTCTTCGATAACAGCGGCAACCGCATCCGGCGTAAAAGGCAGAAGCGCTTCATCCCGACACACGCGGGCAATGAATCTGGCATATTGCAGAATTGTATCCGGATTCAGCGGCGCTTCGTCGTCAAAATCCGCGCGGACTCGAAAAATCTTGTTGAATATGGAATCATAATTCTGAAGCGATTCAAACAGCTCGTAATCTCCCATCAAGATAACCTTGACATCGAGGGGAATTTGCTCCGGACGAAGCGATACGGACTGATATCCGGGATCGGAAGGAATGTCCTCGATGGCAAGATACTGATTCTGAAGCGAGCGCTTCAACGCCTCCCAGATAAAAGGATTCTGAAGCAACGGCTCAATTTCCATCAGCAGATATCCACCGCTGGCTTTCAGGAGTGAGCCGGCCTGTACCAGAGTGAAATCGGTCGTAACCGCACCCATATAGGCGCGTCTTTCAATACGTCCGATCACATTCGGATAGGTGGGATTGCTCTCGCAGATGACCGGAGCCCCTTTATCCTGTTTCTGCGTCACCAATACATTGACGCGATAACGCCGGAAAAAAGCATCACGGGCGCGGCGTTCCTCATTACGGTCAACGGTTTCCCCGTTTTCCGAAGAAAATGGTGACAGAAACGAGTCGAGATTTTCCACCACATCGGCTTTAAGAGCGTAGATAAAGGATAAAATATCCTCAAATTCAGAATAGGTTTCTAAGAAAGGCGCCAGTTTTTCGTCCAGCAGTTTTTCCGCAGTCGTTTTCATGAAGGCGTCCTCACGCTCATCGACGATCTGGTTAAATCTGTTGACTTCCCGGAGAGCTGTCTCAAGTTCAGTTTGAACCTTTTGAATGTTGCCCTCAATTTCGGAACGCTTCTCTAAAGGCAGCAGATCGAATTCATCGGAACCGATGGGCTTTCCATCCATCAGGGGAAGCGCCTGATACCCGGATTCGTCTCTGCTGATACGGATATGTCTGGGTTCGGCGAACACATCGACATTGTCTATCAGCGATTTCTGCTGATCGGTAAAGGAATTCCGAATATCGGCAAGCTGCTCTTGAACCAGTTTGCTGTCAAACGTTCTGGGAATTTCCGCCTGTATATCTTCAATGAGGCGGTGGATGGATTTGCTGAACGCAGTGGCTTTTCCGGAAGGAACCCGCATCGCTTTGGGACAATATTCATCTTCGAAATTGTTGACCATGCACCAGTCATCAGGGGCGGGAAGTCTTGCGGCGTATTGAAGAACAATATCCCGGACAATGGAAGATTTACCGGTTCCCGCATCGCCTGTGACAAAAATATTATATCCCTGGCTCTTCATGTTCAGGCCGAAATCAATCGCCTGAACCGCGCGTTGCTGCCCGATAACGGCATCCAGTGGCTCCAGTTCGGAAGTGTCGTTGAACTGAAACTGATCAAGCGGGCAAACGCCGCGCAGAAGATGGGGAGGCAGTTCCTGTGGCATCAGAGTTTATAACCGAATTTACGCAGAAGTTCTTTGCGATGTAAAATGTCATTGCTGGTTTCAATCCCTCTGGATGCAAACCCGTCAATAACCCCCAGGATGCCTCGTCCCTGAGAGGTTTCCGCAATAACGACCTCAAGCGGATTGGCGGTGGCGCAAAAAATTCGGCAGACTTCCGGAACATTTTTGATGGCGTTCAGCACATTGACCGGAAACACATCTTTCATGAACAGAATAAAACTGTGGCCTGCCGCTAAAGAAAGTGCATTTCTGCCGGCCAGCTCGATCAGCTCCGGATCTGTTCCGGAACGCCGGACCAGGCAGACATCTGATGCTTCACAGAAAGCAACGCCGAATTTGGGCATGGGCACAGCGTTGACCATGGCTTCGTGGATATCCTCCACAGTTTTGATAAAGTGGGACTGACCAAGTATCAGATTCAACCCACCCGGATTTTCAATAGCGACGGTTTTAAGTTCCATGTTCACCTCCCAAAGAATCATGTGCTTAATAAGCGTTTCCAGCCCCATCCCAACGGAAGGATGCCGGAACGCACACTCATGGTAGTCTCAGATAAAATCTGTAACACGCTGATGGAAAAGCCATCATTTTTTTTTGAAGTCGGAAAGCGAAATAACCTTGGTGCCTGTGGCCTGTCCAGGTTCTTGTTTCGCCTTCGGTATATCCGGTTCTTCCGGTATCTCCGGTTCTTCCGGACAGACAATCTTTTCAAGCTGCATTTTTTTCCCGTCCATCGTAAATGATGCACCGTCTATGTAGGCATCCCGGAGAATCCAGGTAACGGTCTGAAGAGGAATTTGCAGCAGCAGCATTTTGACATGATTCCAGCCGGGTTTGTAATCGGCTGAAATATCCTCGATTCTGGCAAACGCCAGTGGTTTATCTTCAAGATATATCAATACGATATCATTTTCGCCTGTCATAAGTACGTTATCCTTGCAGTGATAATAATTCTGACGACTTTCTGCGAAGTCGCCATATACGTTTCATGAGCATTTACACTAAAACCGGGCAGCACCGGTGTCAACAATTAAGGCGTGTCAGGCATAGCCATTCGGATTTCGGGATTGCCAGTTCCAGGCATCGCGACAGATGTCTTCGAGAAACCGCGTTGCGGTCCAGCCCATTTCGCGATTTGCCCTGGAGGGATCCGCAAAACTGCTCGCCACATCTCCGGGCCTGCGGGCGACAATCCGGTAAGGGATATGCTTGCCTGTGACGCTTTCAAACGCCGCAATCAATTCCAGAACGCTGTAACCACGGCCCGTACCCAGATTATAGGTAACCATTCCAGGCGCCGACGCCAACTTGTTCAGCGCATGGATGTGCCCAGCGGCCAGATCCACCACATGAATGAAATCCCGGACGCCGGTGCCATCCGGTGTCGGGTAGTCGTTTCCAAAGACCTGCAGTTCGGTCAACCTGCCGACACCTACCTGGGTGATATAGGGAAGCAGGTTGCCTGGAATGCCATTGGGATCTTCACCGATCAGCCCGCTCGGATGCGCACCGACCGGGTTGAAATATCGCAGCCGCGCAATGTTCCAGGATGTATCCGCCAGATAAATATCGCTGAGCATCTCCTCAATCATGGATTTGGTGCGGCCGTAAGGATTGGTGGGATGAATGGAGAAGTCTTCGGTCACCGGCAGCATGCTGCTGGGGTCACCATACACGGTGGCCGATGAACTGAACACCATGTTTTTGACATTGTGGGCCGCCATGACATCGCAAAGCGTCAGGGTAGCAACAATGTTGTTCTGGTAATATCGCAGCGGATACGCCACAGATTCGCCGACCGCCTTGAATCCGGCAAAATGAATGACCGCCTGAATGTCGTATGCGTCAAACACCTTTGACAGCGCGGGTTGATCCAGAAGGTCAACCCGATGAAAGCTCACGGATTTTCCGGTGATACGCTGAACCCGTTCGATGGACGCCATCTTGCTGTTAGACAGGTTGTCCACCACCACCACCGGATATCCTGCGTCGAGCAGTTCTACGCACGTGTGGCTGCCGATATAACCGGCGCCGCCGGTAAGCATAATTGTCATATGAACTCCTGAATCAATCGTTTTTTTTTAAACGGACGGCAAAAAAACCGTCCATATCATGCAGATGGGGAAATGTTCGCAAATAACCGCAAGAATCCATCGGCAGCGTGATACCGCACGACATACCGCCTGCGTCATCGTCCACGCGATATTCCGAATGGTGCTGTAAAAAAGATTCTATAACCGATTCATTTTCTTCAGGTTCCATACTGCACACGGCATAGACAATACAGCCGCCGGGTTTGACATATCGGGAAACCTGGTCCAGAAGCCGGAGCTGTTCCGCAGCGCAGCGATGGATTCGCTCCAGAGACGAACGCCATTTAATGTCAGGATTACGGCGAAGTACACCGAGCCCGGAGCAGGGAGCGTCTAAAAGCACCCGGTCGTACAGACTGATGCCGGACGATCCGGACGATGAAGACTGCGTCAGATCATGGCATCCGGTCTCCACAATGGATATTCCGAGGCGGATCATTTCGGCGCGGATTTTTTTCAACTTGTCCTGGCGGATATCCAGCGCCATAACCCGGCCCTGATTGTGCATCTGCTGAGCGATATGACCTGTTTTTCCGCCCATGCCCGCACAGGCGTCCAGCACGGTTTCACCAGGTTGTGGATTCAAAAGCATGGTCACAAGCTGCGCCGCCTCATCCTGCACCTGAAACAGCCCTTCCGAAAAACCGGGCAAGGCGCTGACAGCAGTTTCAGGATGGTGCAGCCGAAGACCCTCCGGCGACAAAGACGTGACGTCCGCCTCACGAACATGACTGGTCATGATACGCAGCAAGTCATCCCGTGTCGTTTTCAGTGTATTGGCGCGCAGGGTGATGGGCGGAATGTCGTTGACGGCATTGCAGATACGCATGGTTTGAGAAATACCCAAGCGGGCGATCCAGCGGCGCACCAGCCAGTCCGGCATGGACTGTTCAATCGCAATGGCCGACTCCGGATCCGTCTTCAGATCAGGCAGGGATATAGCGGCATATCTCCGAACGGCATTTCTTAAAACGCCATTGACAAACCGCGTGGCCCAAAGCTTTTTAATGATCTTGGTCAGTTCCACCGATGTATTGACAGCCGCCGAATCCGGTATCCGGGACAGAAACATGATCTGGAAAAGTCCTATCCTGAGGATATTCCGAACCGGCGTATCGAGATTACCGGCGCCGGTTTTCAGAAAATGCGACAGCATCCAGTCCAGCCGGCGCTGCTGTCTTAGCACCCCATAAACGATAGAAAACACCAGGTTCTTGTCTCGCTGAGGCATATCCGGAACGCCTGAAAATGCGGCATCCAAAACCTGATCCAGTGTGCCGGATGTCGGCCCCAGACTGTTCAGGATGTTCAGTGCGATCAAACGGGCATTAGGCGTCATGACGTCTCTGAGAAAAGCAAATAAATGGATTTAATGAAATGAATAGCAGAATCAGGTCAGGATGGTTCCGGGCATCACAGAATGACCCCGTAAAAAATCCCGAACCGGAAGGCGTTTCCCGGAATCTCCCTGAAGTTCCTGAATGATCAGCGCATGGCAACCGGTCGCTATCGTCAACTCATCCGGAAAGCCTTTGATCACCGCGCCGGGAAGTTCATTGGCTGCAATGATTTTGGGAGTCGCCCTGAATATCTTGATCCGTTTTCCATTTAAAAAGCAGAAAGCGCCGGGCCACGGTGTCAGACCACGGATCAGGGACTCGATCTCTTCGGCGGATTTTTTCCAGTCCAGATGGCCATCTTCCTTTTTGAGCATTGGCGCGTATGTCGCTTTATCATGGGCCTGCGGCATCGCATGCTTCTGATGAATTTCGAAATGCGCCAATGTCTGCACCAGCATGTCCGCCCCCAGAACCGCCAGCCGGTCATGCAATGCACCGGACGTATCATCCGGACATATTGGAATGGACGCCGATGCAAGAATATCTCCAGTATCCAATCCTTCATCCATGAGCATCAGCGTGATGCCGGTTTCTTTCTCCCGGTTGATGATCGCCCACTGGATGGGCGCTGGCCCCCGATATCGGGGAAGCAAAGACGCATGAATATTGATGGCGGCTATCCGGGGAATAGACAGAATCCGCCGCGGCAGCACTTGCCCATAAGCAACCACTACAAGAAAGTCAGGATTCAACCGGAAAAGCGTTTCTGAAAGCTCCGAATCGCGGACAGACAGCGGTTGCATCACAGGGCAGCCCAGATCAAGGGCCATCTGTTTCACCGGAGAAAACACAACGGCTTTTCCCCTTCCCTTGGGGCGATCCGGCTGGGTGACGACCTGTAATATCGTGTGACCGGCGCTGGCCAAGCGTTGCAATGCAGGAACGGCAAAAGCCGGTGTTCCCATAAACACAATACGGCATGGCTGGGTCATGGCTGTTTCAACCGTTTTTTGATGCGTTTTTTATAAAGGCTCCGCTTTAAGCTGCTGATACGATCAATAAACAGGACACCCTGTAAATGATCGATCTCATGCTGAAGCACAATGGCCAGAAATCCGTTCGCTTCGATAGAAACCGGTTTGCCGTTACGGTCTGAGCCTTCCACCTGGACTTGTGCGGCGCGAAGCACATCCGACCGGTAATCCGGGACACTGAGACAGCCTTCGTTTTCGGAAACAATTTCTCCTTCCTCACACACAATCCGTGGATTGACCAGCACCTGGAGATCGCGCCTATCCTCGCGCGGAGAAACATCATAAACGATAACGCATTGATCCACCCCCACCTGAGATGCAGCCAGACCCACGCCAGGAGCCTGATACATGGTTTCCGCCATGTCATCGATCATTTTTTGAAGTTCTCCGGTAATATCCGTTACGGGCTGAATGCGTCTGCCCAGAAAACTGTCCGGATATTCCAGTACATGAAGTAATGCCATAACAACAATCCTGCCTTAGTTCAAATGGACGACTTGTTACGAGAGCATCATATTTTGCACTGTCAGCGCTGCGGAATGTCTGAAATCTGGAAAACATTGACACCGGTCATCACCGCAGAGCCGACCCCCACCAGAATTACCGGCAGCATCTGAAATGCATGATTGGCCAGAGTAAAGCCAGCGGCATCTTTTGCCGGAATGTTAAACAGAGCCAGAGCGAATACCCCGCCGGCTTCCCATATTCCCCAGAAACCCGGTGCTGATGGAATGGAGATAAACACGCAGATAATCACCATAACAACAGACAGTTGCGCAAGAGAAAGATGGATGCCGGGCGCTCCTATCGCCATGACGTAATAAGATAAGGCCGTCAATCCCCAAATCAACAGGGACAGCAAAAAACATCCGATCATTTTCATGGGGTCTTTTAACAGCAAAAATCCTCTGGCGAAACTGTCTGTAAACCGGATCAGCGTCAGGCATACCTTCTCATAAACCCATCGCCGGAACGTCGCACCGGCAAAAAAAAACAGACGCGGCAGGAAAAGAATCATCCGGTTGAAAAAATTCCGGCAGGATTCAAACCCCAGAAGTATCATGGCCGCCATCAGCAAAAAACACAGCCGGGCAATGCCCGTGGCTGTTGTCATGAGCAGGGATTTATTCAAAATATAGCCGCCGACGGTAATGCTCAAGGCAGGATCAATTTTGACATCCATCAACATCCATGACAGCAGCAGCAACAGCACGATAACGTCAAATGCGCGTTCCGCGGCAACCGTCGCAAGTCCTGTTGAAAAAGGGACATGGCTTTTCTGGTTCAGAATCAGCGGTCTGCTGATTTCACCGACCCTTCCGGGAAGAATGCAATTCAGCATGAACCCGATCATCAGGGGATGAAAGGCTTCGAAAAATCCCACACTCTGGGCGGAACTCAGAATGAGTTGCCAGCGATACACCCGAATTGCAAACCCCAGCAAAATCAGGAGGGTGGATGGGATCGTCCAGAAATAATCAATGGACTTCAGATAGGCGATCAGCTCGACAAACGGAACCCTTCTGAACGCAAAATAAAGAGCGACACCGGATATAACCAGCCCGATGAGAAGCGACACCGACATGGTTTTTTTCATAACGCTCAGACCACCTGAGATAAAATTTTACGAGCGGCGGCAATGTCTTTCCGAATCTGCGCGGACAGCTCGGAAATGCCGGAGAACTTGATTTCATCCCGAATGCGTTGAACAAAATTGACGCGGATCTTTTTGCCATAAATATCGTTGTGAAAATCAAGGATATGAATTTCGACGGTGAAGATATGATCGCTGAACGTAGGACTGTATCCGATATTGGCAACGCCCATAAATTTGCGGTCGAAGCATTCTACGGTGACGGCATATACGCCGGCTTTAGGACAGAGCTCTTCCTGGAACACGATATTGGCCGTGGGAAACCCCAGGAGTTTTCCCCCGCGATCCCTGCCGCTGACCACCGTCCCCCGAACCTGATAGAATCGGCCCATAAGCTTTTGCGCGTCATCCACCCTGCCTTCCGCGACGAGCTTCCGTATCCGTGTGCTGCTGATTCTGTCCGATTCACCGGATGCTGCAGTCTGAATCCACATGGAAACCACAACCTCAAAACCCAGCTCTTGACCATAGCTCTTGAGCAAATCGATATTGCCTTCGCGATTCTTGCCAAAAGTATAATCTTCTCCGGCAATAATGGCTTTCACCCCGATACGTTTTACCAGCAGGTCTTCCACAAAGCTTCTGGCGGACATGTCTGCAAATTCACAAGTAAACGGGACGCAGATCAGGACATCGATGCCGGAGGCTGAAATCAGCTCCAGCTTTTGTTCCCTGAGAGTGATCAGTGATAACGTCTTGTTATGCTTTATCACCCGAAGAGGATGGGGATCGAAGGTCATGGCGATAGCCGTACCGTTCATTTCATCCGCTTTAGCGACCACTTCCTGAAAAAGCGCCTGATGTCCGATATGAACGCCATCGAAATTGCCGATGGTGATAACCGCATTTTTATAGGGTCTGGTAATGCGATCCAGACTGGTGATTAGTTCCATGGAATATTTTTTACCTGAAGAAAATAATTAACTTGACATGTTTTACAAAAAAAACTATTTAGACCAAATCGAATTTTTAATCAATCTATTTGATGTCTCCAAGATTCGATTTGCCGAAGTGGCGGAACTGGTAGACGCGCTAGGTTCAGGGTCTAGTCGGAGTACTCCGGTGGGAGTTCGAGTCTCCCCTTCGGCACCACTTGAAATTAAAGGTCGTAATCCTTATGGGTTACGGCCTTTTTGTTTTGGCTGGTTGCGGATAGGATAGAGAATCCTTTTGAAAATACGCAGAATTTAATTCTGATTCTGATGCCCTCATAAAAAGTCAAAATTCAGACGGCTTTGTAAAAAGTTCGCAGACAAGGCATGAAAATTCTTAGGAATGAAGAGTACTTATGCTACGCTGCAATGACCAGGGATGCAGCGCAACGCAGCATGTGGACTTTTTACGAAGTCATCAATATCAATATTCTAAAAAATGGTTATCGATTTTTAATTATATATTTAATTTTAATATGTTAAAATTTTTATATAACATATTTATTGAATATTATCTCCTTGACACCTCCAAACTGGCCTGCTAAATTTATCCCGAAAAATCGTCTTATCCACCTCTCCAGAGCTGACCTGCATAATTTCAATTCAGCGATCAACCAAAGAGAATTTATCCAGAGGAGAAAATATCATGGAAGACAAAGAAATTTTATTGAAAGCCTTCGAATTTCACGGCCATATCTGCTGGGCAAGCGCTATCGGGGTGCGGGCGGGCCTGACGGCGCTCCGGAAGCTGGGGGTAAGGCGGACAGGCAGCTCGGGCGAATTGCATTGCATTGTCGAAATTGGTGAAAATCACGGCGCTCAATGTTTTATTGATGGGGTACAATACACCACAGGGTGTACTCTGGGGAAAGGCAATATCAGTAAATCCGGCTGGGGCAAGCTGGCGATCACCCTGATCGACAAGAAAAAAGAACGGGCGGTTCGGGTTTCGTATAAACCCGGAAGGCACAAAATGGTGGCGGAATCCTCTTTTATGAAAAAACGCGGCATGGGAATTCCTCCGACGCAAATTGCGCCTGAAGAAGCCTGGGAAATGGTCAACATGCTCTGGGATGCGCCTGAATCGGAAGTCCTGACCGTGGGAGACATTATTTCTTACGACTGGGGAGACGATTTCGGAGAAATTATGGGCCTGAAAGCCTGCGACAGTTGCGGCGAAATGGTATCGAAAGTGTATTTGAGAGTCGTGGGCGACAAATCCATGTGCATTCCCTGTTCGGGATATGGACGTTAAGGCTGAACAACTTTCTTATTCCAGTTCGCATTCAAACTGATACCTTTGTCAGCTTCGCTGTGCCGCGATTCGACGTACTGAATGTACAGTCTCATCGCTGCTCGCTTGCTTTCG
>LKPX01000111.1 GCA_001443525.1 Desulfobacteraceae bacterium RAAP-1
GAGCAATTGTATTTCCCCGTAATCGAACCGTTTTTCGATCAGTCTTTCATGAAACCGATACAGATAATCCGTACAAAAAGCGCCAGGCGTCCCCCGTTCCGACCATACCTGCTCATGAAGCGACACCAGTTCCCGATAAATGGCCATAGCGCCTGTTATATCCTGTGCGATTTCGAGCTGCACGGGAGCCGTCTTCTCACATAACCGGTAAGAGCGATTGATCTGATACCGCATATTGGATGATAATAACGACAGATAATCTTTTCCCTCTCCCCGGATCATACTTAAATCCACAAAAGGAGATATACTGTCACGTTCCAGAATCGTCCTGAAGGGTGGTATCTTAGTGAAGGCGGCATTTCCCGGAAACGACCCGACATCCAGCCCCGGTAAATAAAGTTCATCCCAGGAGTCCTCTGACAGCGCATTCAGCACATCCGCCAGGGAGACCGCAACATGCGGGCCGCATAAAAAGCCGTTATACTCGATCCAGATACGATCCAGATCGAGCTTTCCGGTGGCGTTGACAAAACATCCGCGGCTTCTGATCAGGTGTTTTCGTATGATATTCGTTCTACCCGCGAAAAACGCCAGAAGCGGCGTTCCTCCATCGAGCCATGCCAGTAATTCAGGTTTGGCGGCGTCCGGCAAACTGGCAATCCAGTTTTCAACCCAGCCCCATGAAAGAAAATAAGATGGATTGCCGCTCGCTTCGAGAAACTCCCATATTTCTTTCGTTCGCTCAAAATTTTCGGTGACGTTGATTCTGTCCAAAATCATGGTATCAACATATGAACAATGGTTGAGACTCGTTTTTGAATTTTTTCGGGAACTCGGGATTTAAGCCAGCGCTGATAAACGCTTTTAGCAATATCAGACAGTTTCAGTCCTGTAAATCCCAGTATGCCCGCCATAGAATCATTGAAAATATAACAAATCAACTTGATGCAGGATTCCGGCGACCAGTCTTCATGCCAGGCCGCGTCTGTAACATAATTGATAAAATTGATATCAGAATCGGCCATACATTTCTGAATAAACAGCTCATTCAGAATTTTACCGGGAGCACAACGCCGATAAACCTCATCATAGCCGATTTTCAGCATATAAGCGGTGTCATCCACCAGAACGCAAAACTGGGCGGCAATACATCGTCCGCCGGCAGATATGGTGTTGATGCGTACATTCCCAGACATCGACAAAGAATGCGTCAGTTCACGATAAAAGCTCATCAGTTCCGGATGCAGGGCGATAGCGGTGCCTGCACCGGAAGCGCCTTTCCATCCGGAGGACTCCACAACCATGAACGCTTCAACCCCATCTTCCAATTCCTGTCCATCGGCGGCAAAGGAGATTTCTGTATCCGGCAACTGGTGCAGATGTTTTCTGGCCTGTTTGATGCTTTTTCTGAAGTTTCTGGAAAGTTTGGGCAACAACATCTCATAGCTGCCCGTCGTATCGGTAAAATCACAGCGCCCCTCGGTTTGGAGCAGTGCTTTCGGATGGGCATGCTTCCGCAGCATGCGGATAGCGCAGGCATCTTCCAGAAGATGCGGCAGACAAATCACATCCCACGGCATTTTTTGCCGTTTCAAATAACGGGTGAATATCTGAAACAGGGGAAGACCGATGGCGTCTTCCCGGCAAACGATATCGCACAACAGCAGATGATTGTGCGATGGAAAGGACAGCAAATTAAACCGCACGCCAAATCTTGAAATTGTGCTTAGCCGCAGCGGGAAAACGGCTGCAGGCGCATCACCCCTCGAAAACAGGAAGAAAAACATGGCGTCCGGTTCCGGCTCAAGGCATTTCAGATAACTGTGATACCATTCCCACAGGTGAAAAAACCGTCTGCGGGTCATGCCTGAAAGCACGTCTTTCCACTTCTCCCGAAGTGCTTCCAGTCCGCTCATTCCCCGGTATGGCGTTATGGAAACTCCGGTTATATCCACACCGCCTGAAAGAGAAATATCAGGTTTCACGAATGAGCCTTTCTTCGAATCATCTTGCGCCCCATACGAATGAGGGCGTCTAAACACGACGATATGTCCTCCGTCCGAAACACCCAGATGACCCCCAGATAGACGGCGCACGCCAGCACTCCGGTAATCGGGAAATATACCCATCTTCCGGCGGATATCATCCGAAACAGCCTCAATGCCAGAAAACCCACCCCCAACATGCAGGCAGCACCTAGAATGACTCTGTAAATACTGGATAAAATTTCCGTCAGATCGAATATGCCAAGACGCCGTTTCAGCAGAAAAATAAACCAGATGGAAATGATGCACATGGTGACGCTGGTGGAAAGCGCAATGCCTTTGGCGCCCCAAAAGTGCATGAACACGAAATTGAAAATCACGTTCAACGCAATGGACACGAACCCCATATACAGCAGCGTCTTGGTGCTCTGGAGCGCCGCAAAGAAAGAACCGTTGACAAATGTGTACCCATAAAAAAATAGTCCAAGACTATAGCAAGCCAATGCATGGGCCGTGTGCCTTGCCGCCGCAGCATCAAAGGCGCCTCGTTTGAGAAGGATAGCGACAATATCTCCCGAAAAAAGGATTACCAGACAGGTAATCGGTATCGTTAAAAATCCAAGAAAAATCAATGAATATTTATACACTTTCTTGAGGTTGTCATGATTTCCCGCAGCCGCGTACTCGCTGATGAACGGAAAAATCGCCCGGGACACAGCGGTGATAATCACCTGAATGGGAAAATCGTTGATCCGGAACGCATATCGCAGCGTGGAAACAGACCCCGCCGGAAGCTGAGTGGCCATCACCTGATCCACAATCATATTGGAGTTGGCGATCAGGTCGCTGCCCAGCATCGGTAAAGCTAAAAGCCAGACAGCTTTCATCTTTTGAGGATCGAAAGGAAGCGTCCTTTTGAATAGGAACCCTTCGTGACGCAGCGCAACTCCCATATAAACAGTCCGTAAAAGCGTTCCGATCAAAAGGCCCCACGCCAGGACATAAATGCCAAGCTTCGCATTGAAAATGAGAAAGAGGATGGTAACGACATTGACAAAAATCGGCGCGACATAAAGATGAAAAAACATCTTTCTGGCATGCAGAACGCCTCTCAATAAAATCCCGGCGCCATCGATGAAAATCAGAACGACGATCAGACGTTCTATCGCGACCCCCAGCAGCTTTCTATCCGGATTGAAACCGTATCCGAACAATTGAATGATGAGAGGACTCAAAAAGTAACATATTGCGTACAGAATCAGAAAGAACATGGCGGTGAAATATATCAGCCATGTGGCGTGAGAATCCGCATCCTGAAGGCTGGTGCGATTCGTCCACTCGATATACAGCGGAACAAACGCCGAAATCAGCACGGCCGCAAACAGGGTCACTACCGTTCCGGGAAAAGAATAGGCGACATTATAAACATCCAATGAGGCCGAAACACCGAACCTCCGGGCTGTCAGCACTTCCTTACCAATGGCCAGAATCTTGTCGGCCATTGCACAGACCATGATAATGGCGCTGGCTTTGCCGATCTGACTGGCCATGTCTTTGGAATCATCACTCAAAATAAAATTCCCTGTTCAGAGCGACATGGGGTGGCCATCACGCCTGAAATCCATCCGGATGGCTGCGATGCCAGTTCCAGGCGGTCACAAGAATATCGTCCAGCGCTGGATATGCAGGTTTCCACCCAAGCTCACGAACGACTTTGGCGGAAGACGCCACCAATCTGGCCGGATCGCCTTTTCTGCGGGGAAGAAATCTTCGTTCGAATTTCTTTCCCGTTATTTTTTCGATATTATCGACAACGCTCAGTACGGAGTAGCCGACACCGCTGCCCATGTTATAAACTCTGAAACCGGATGGATTGGGAACCTCCAGAGCGCGGATATGCGCATCCGCCAGATCAACCACATGAACGAAATCCCTCAGACAAGTGCCGTCCAACGTATCATAATCCGTACCGTAAATTTCGGCAACCGGCTCTTTCAATGCAGCCAGAAGAAGTCGCGGAATCAGGTGCGTTTCCGGAACATGGGCTTCACCATAGGACGCCGACGCGCCTGCGGCGCTGAAATAACGGAAAATCGTGGCTTTCACCCCGTATGCCCGTGAATACCAGTGAAGCATTCTCTCAAAGCTCAGTTTCGTTTCCCCATAAGAATTCATGGGATGGGTCGGCGCGTTTTCGTCAATGGGAACGCTTTCCGGCTGTCCGTACACGGCGGCGGTGGAGGACATGATGATGCGCTTGACCCCGTGAGCCACCATCACATCCGCCAGCCGAATACTTCCCAAGAGATTTATATCATAAAACGGCGCCGGATCCGTGATGGATTCCGGAATTAACGCTTTGGCCGCCATGTGGATGACACCATCAATGCCCAACTGGCTGAACACATGATCGAGACACGATGCATCGCGAATATCGCCATGCACAAATTCCGCTTCGGGATGAACGGCCTGACGATGCCCGGTGGAAAGATTGTCCAGCACCACAACTTTTTGCCCCATCCCGATGAGACACTCCACCACCACACTTCCAATATATCCTGCTCCGCCGGTAACCAGAATCGTCATTTTTTCAAACCCTTTCAGTGCGGTTCAATTTTGATGCCCTCGTAAAAAGTCGAATTTCGGACGGCTTCGTAAAAAGTTCGCAGGCAAGGCGCGCAAATCCGCAAGGAGTGAGGCGTACTTATGGTCCGCCGCAACGACGAAGGATGCAGCACAACACAGCATGCGGGCTTTTTACGAAGTCGTCAATTTTGGGAAAAAATCGGACACGGCATCAATAACTTCAGCTTTCAAACATCCACGAAATGCTCATTGCAATCAAAATACAATTCACCAGAAACTCCTGATGAGATGATCTAACGTCTCGGTCGGTGTTTTTGATGATATCTATCAGTTTCTTCGAATATGCCTCCATGGTGTGATTTTCCAGAATGCAGTCTCTGGCCTGACATCCCATGTCGATAGCTTTTTCAGGATTTGCAAAAATAACATCGATGGCGTCAACGATGGCATCCGGATCCTTGCACGGCACCAGCAACCCGTTATGGCCATGCGTGATATACTCCTGAGTGGTAATGGTTTTTGTGGTGATAACCGGCTTTCCGTA
This sequence comes from Desulfobacteraceae bacterium RAAP-1, assembly GCA_001443525.1. Classification (GTDB taxonomy): domain Bacteria; phylum Desulfobacterota; class Desulfobacteria; order Desulfobacterales; family Desulfatirhabdiaceae; genus RAAP-1. The sequence goes on from LKPX01000111.1 coordinate 5,116, forward strand.
AAACATGGCATCAACAAGCGTCGTTTCCCCGGCCGGAGAAGATGTCCTTTCTAAAGGGAAAATAACAGCCGCCGCCCCTTTCATCAATGCTTCCGCTTTGCATCCGAACGCATCGCGATAAACAGTGACGTTTTCGGGAATTGCCAAATCCTTCAAAAACGCGTCGGTTGTGGCCAGCACGAATTGCTTCGGACATTTCCGGGCGGCTTCCATTAATGTCGGGAAGTCTCTGTAACTCAATCCCACGGAATAAAGATATCCGTCCGGATCAAACCCGCAGTAATCCGGATTGCTTTTGAACATAATGGGTTGTTTCAGAAGAATCGTCTGGTCGGCTGAAAGGTTGAAGCGCTTTTGCATTACCTTCATATAACCGGCGGACAGAAAACTGATATGATCGACTTTTTTCAGAGAAAATCGTAGAAACCAGTTTCTCAGCTTTTTCAAAATGGGATTTTTTCGTTCGACAATGGTGGTATTCAGAAGAAATACTTTAGGTGAATTTGAGCAGGTAAAGCGTTTCATAGCCCCCAGAAACATTCCCATAATTTGGGGCCAGGCAATGACATAATCATATTCGTGTCTCCGGATGAATGCTTTAACACTGACCCACAGACATCTTGGCCAATGAAAAAGAATCTTTCTGACGGGCGTCCATTGCGATTGCTTGAAATTGGTGCCGATGATATCGCAGTCCAGCCCTGCTTTCCGAAGGTGATCCAGCAGCAGAGAACCATTGGCGGGATTCCAATCCACCAGCAGCAACACACGCGGTGATTTTTTCATCCGAATACCCTTTCAATGTCAATTTTATATTGACGTTAAAGATCGTTTTAGGTAAATAGGACAACAGATGAGGGATCGTCTAGCGGCAGGACGACGGGTTCTGGCCCCGTTAACCAAGGTTCGAGTCCTTGTCCCTCAGCCACATGATAACGAAGGGCTATGAAGAGCATTCATAGCCCTTTTTTATTTTTTAGATAGAGCGTACAATCCAAGCGCTGACAACAGCCTGACAGGAATTGTACGCGGCAAAAAGCCCGGCCTGCGATCATCCAGCGCAGAACGTCAGCCGCCCAGATATGCGGCTTTCACCCGGGAATCCGTCAGAAGTGTAGCTGCAGGCCCCTCCAGAACCATCTGGCCGGTTTCCAGCACATAGGCGTAAGCGGCAATCCGAAGCGCCGCACGGGCGTTTTGTTCCACCAGCAAAATGGTGGTTCCCATTTGATTGAGCCGCTGAATAATGGCGAAGATGTCATGCACTACCAGCGGTGCCAGCCCCATCGAGGGTTCATCCAGCAGCAGCAGTTTCGGACGGGCCATCAGCGCTCTTGCAATGGCCAGCATCTGCTGTTCGCCTCCGGAGAGCGTGCCGGCAATCTGCCGGGAACGTCTGCCCAGCACCGGGAACATTTCATACACCTGCCGGATATGCTCCTGAAGCTCTTGCCGGTGGCGCCGACGGTGATAGAGATACGCACCCAAATGGATGTTGTCCTCCACCTTCATGTGCGCAAATATCTGTCTGCCTTCTGCTACATGCGATATCCCCCTGGCGACAATACGATTAGCCCTTTCGCAAATGATATCCTGACCGGCAAACCGGATGCTGCCGCTTTTCTTTTGGATAAGACCTGAAATCGCTTTCAGGAGCGTTGACTTTCCGGCGCCGTTCGCACCAATGATGGAGACAATGCCTCCTTCCGGAACGGTCAGGGAAATATCCCGGATAGCGGGTATCGCCGCATAAGCCGCGGTAAGATTCCTGATCTCAAGCATAGACGCCTGCCCCGCTGTCTCCCAGATACGCCTCGATCACAGCCGTATCCGCCTGAATCTGAGCGGGCGTTCCTTCGGCGATCTTTTCGCCGTAATTCAGCACCACAATCCTGTCGGAAATCCCCATGATCATGCGGATGTCGTGTTCCACCAATAGAACGGTGACGCCCCTGTCCCGAATCGCCCGAATCAGATGGGCGGCCGTTTCGGTTTCGGTTTCGTTTAAACCAGCGGCCGGCTCATCCAGACAGACCAGCCGGGGCTGAGTCGCCAGCGCCCTGCCAATTTCGAGTATCCGCCGCGCCCCCAGAGGCAGACTGTCCGCCCGATCTTCCGCCTGATCCGCAAGGCCGATAAAATCAAGGATGTCCATTGCCTTGCGGCGTAATTCCGCTTCCTGACGGCGAATGAACGGAAGCCCAAGTCCGCATGCCCATAGCGACGACCGGATATGGCGATGCCAGCCGATCATGACGTTTTCAAGGACGGTCATGTTGTCGAACAGCTCGACGGTCTGAAAAGTTCGTGAAATTCCCAATGCGGCGACCTGACGTTCCTTGAGACCGGTAATGGGATGCTCCTCGAAAAAAACCGTTCCTTCGGTGGGATTCAGATATCCGGTAATGACATTGAACAGGGTTGTCTTCCCGGCGCCGTTCGGACCGATGACAGCGTGAATCGTCCCCTGTGTCACATCAAAATTGACGTTCATCAGGGCCGCCAGCCCTCCGAACGACACCACAAGGTCCTCGACCCGCAGCACGGCATGGGGTGCAGTGGTTGACGCCGCTGTCATTTTTTCCCCCGGCCAGCCAGCATGTTCGGTAAACCTGTCAGGCCCTCCGGCAGAAAAATGAGTGCCAGCAGCAAAATACCGCCGAAAACGATGGATTCGTATTCCTGAAAAAACTGAAGCCATTCCATACTGAGAAACGTCACCAGCACCGTGCCGACGATAGCGCCCCAAAGGCTTTGCATCCCGCCCAGCGTAATCATGATGAGCAACTTGATCGAAAAGAGAAGATTGAAGGTTGACGGATTGATAAACCGCATGAAATGTGCGTACAGACTGCCCGCGAGAGACGCCAGCACCGCCGAAAAAACGAAGATCATGATTTTGTAGCGGGCAATATCAATTCCCATTGACTTGGCGGCCGTTTCACTGGTGTGAAGCGCCCGCAACGCCCTGCCTGCAGGCGACTGAAGAACGTTGATGGCGAACAGAAATGCCGCCAGTACGATCACCCAGACCAGGTAATAAAAACGGATAGTGGAATTGAACATAAACCCTGAAAGACGCAACCCCGGAATACGGCTCAGCCCGTCCGGCCCGCCCGTCCACGCAGATTCTTCACGAAAAACGATATTGACGATCAGGCCGAACGCCAGCGTGGCCATTGCCAGATAGTGGCCTTTCAACCGAAAGGACGGTGCGCCGATCAGCGCCGCGACCATTGCAGCAACCAGCATGCCGCCAGCCATACAGAACCACGGATTCACGCCGAAACGGACGGTGGCGATACCGGATACATACGCGCCGATGCCGAAAAATGCGGCGTGTCCCAGCGAAATCTGACCGGCATACCCCATCAGAAGACTCAACCCAATGGTAATCAGGCAGTAAATTCCGGCGAACACCATGAGGCTGATATATCCATGAAGCGCTGAAATACCAGTGCATACCAGCGGAAATATCAGAAGAAATCCGGCCAAAACAACAATGGGTATCTTTGAAAACCGCAGCATGTCAGAACCTTTTAAACCGGATGACATCCCGGTTTCCCATGATGCCGCTGGGTCGAATGAAAAGAACGATCAGGAGCGCCGCCAACGCATAGGCGTCTTTGTACCCAGACCACAGAAATCCCGCGCCCAGAGACTCGATCAGCCCCATCATCAAACCACCGACGATCGCACCGGGAAAACTGCCAAGCCCTCCCAGCACCGCCGCCCCAAATCCCTTGATGGCGAGCATGGCGCCCCGATCGTAGTCCATCAGGGCGATGGGGGTCATCGTGATGCCAGCAATAGCGCCAATAGCGGCGGAAAGCGCAAACGAAAGCAGCACCATCCACCGGACATCGATACCGACCAACTGCGCGGCGGCGGCGTTTTCTGAACATGCGCTCATAGCTTTACCAATAATGGTTTTGTCAAAAAAAAACGTCAGGCCAGCGACAATCACCACCAGAAATCCGATCACCCAGAAATATTGGGGTTGAATGGCCGCTCCAGCGATCAGGATAGGCGTTCGGCCAGAAAAGGCTGTCAGGTCAAATGAATCTGTTCCCCAGATCAGCATTGCGGCGCCCTTGATAATCATGGAAGCCGCAATCGTCGCAATGATCAGCGTTAAAACGGTCGGGCGACGGATGGGTCGAATGGCCGCATAGTTCATCAAAAGACCGATACCCGTCACAATGACCACCGTCACGGGAAATGCAGCGATCAGCGGCAGTTTCCACAGCATATGGAGCGACACCATCACCAACCCGCCCAGCATGACAAACTCCCCTTGAGCCAGGTTGATGATTTCGGTGACATTGTAAATGATGTTGAAGCCTATCGCCACCATTGCATATATGCTGCCGATGGTTACACCGGTAACGATATACTGCAGCAGTTGACCGGCAAGAGATGCCATGTTCATTGATATCAATCAGCCAGCGCCCAGTTGCCGTTATGAACTTTCACCATCATGAAGGCGTCTTTGGTCAACCCGTTATGATCGCTGGGAGAAAAGTTGAAAATACCATGCTGCCCCACAAACCCTTTCGTGTTTTCGATAGCCGCCCGGATTTTAGCCTTATCCGGCCCTGCGGTCTTCAGTGCATTGATGAGAATGTGCATGGCGTCCCAGGAATGACCACCGAATGAACTCAGAGGCTCCTTGTATTTGGCGGCATAGTCTTTTTCATACTGCGTGGTGACGGCTTTCTGCAGGTTGCTGGCAGGCAGCAGATCCGGAATGTTGCAGGCGCCTAACGGGCAATAAACGCCTTCTGCCGCGCCAGCCGCCAGTTCGATGTTTTTCTTGTTTCCAAAACCATGACTCTGATAGAAGGGAATCTTATCCATTCCCAGATCACGCCGGTTTCTCATGACCGTCACCTGGGTGGGGCCTACCGACCAGTTCACGATCGCCTGAGGGTTCAGCCCTTTGATCTTGGTCAACTGAGCGGTCATGTCGGTATCTTTGGGGTCGTATTTTTCATCCGCCACAATGGTGATCCCGAATTTAGGGGCAATCCGGGTCAGTTCTTCGCGTCCGCTGGCGCCATATCCGGAGGAGTCTCCCATGATGGCGATTTTTTTGATGCCGTGTTTCTGCATGTGGGTATAAATCGCTTCCACCGCAAGGCTGTCCGACTGAGCGGTTTTAAAAATCCAGGGATAGGGTTTACCACCATTCTGATCGTCCGAAACGATCTTGTAACTGGCGGCGCAGGAAATCAGAGGCGTCTCGGATTGCTCGAAGATGGGGATAATCGCCAGAGAAAGCCCACTGACAGATGGACCGATGACGGCCAGCACCTTGTCCTGTTGAATCAATTTTCTGGCCAGAAGGTTGCATTTGGTGGCGTCGCCTTCATCGTCATAAACGATCAGCTCAATCTTCTGCCCATTGATGCCGCCCGCCTGGTTCACTTGATCGACAATCATTTCGGCTGTCTTTTTCTCCGGGTCTCCCAGAAAGGAATAGGGTCCTGTAACCGAGAAAAGCGCCCCGATTTTATACGTTGCCAGACATGGTGAAGCCAGTGTTCCAAAGATCATCAACATGGCCGCCATCGCGAGTGACATTTTTTTGGACATCGTCAGCCTCCTTTTAGATATAATGGGTTATGGTAAAAAATCTATCGTTGCTGATGGCTTTCAGGGGGATGCGCTGCATGCATGGACGCCTCAAATTCCCTGAAAAAACGGTTACGCTCTTTCCAATCCGACCCGAAGCGGCTGCTGAACAAACGTCCGAGTCTGACAAACAATTTGTCCCACACCGGCTGATTGCCGCCCAGAACTACGTCAGCCAGAAATTCGTCGAGCTCTCCCATTTTTTCTTTGGGCAAAAAGCTGACGGCGCCCAATCGAATGGATATTTCGAGGGCTTCCGGAGTCAGTGCATAGGCGGTCAGCATGACCGTAGGAAAACCCCGTTTCACGGAAATTTTCAAAAGCTCAAAGCCATTGACGCCCATAATATCCAGAACGACAATATCGTAACTGTAGCTCATCAGATATTGCCGTGCGGTTTCAAAATCTCCAGCCTTGGTAACCTGACAAGTTTCCAGAATCTCCTCGACCGTATCGAGGACATCGGGTTCGTCATCGACCACCAACACCGCTTTATCTTTTAGAAGACCGGCTGAATCTGCCATGATCGCCTTTTTCCCATCGTGTGTTCCTGGCATTTTTTTCAACTGCTTCCTAGCATAAAAGACAGTCATAAATCAACATCCAAATCGGGAATTGTGCAGCAAACTATCCGCGCGGCTCACCCGCCCCGCTTTCTGTGGTGGACGGCTTGTTCTGGGTATGTATCCAGCCCTGTTCTGAACCATTGCCGGAACTGGTTTGAAGCGGCCTGCCGAACAAAAACTCCAGCATATCCGGATGTACGCGCAGCTTTTCCACCATCAGATTCCTGAGATGATGATCGAATGCCAGCATGTCCTGAACTTCCTGGCGGGCTGGTGCATCTTCCGGTGTTTCCCGCAGGGACGCCAGGATGTGGCGGTATCTGGAAACACCGCATTTCTGTTCATGGATTTCAATCAAAGATTCATAGTCGGTATTGCCCGACAGCAGTTCTTTTCGGGTCAGCCGGTTTCGTGAATATACGGCGACAATATCCCGGACATCCCAGCATTTGAGAACCCGGCACTCTAATGGACGCGACAGGTAGATTCGGCAACGATTTTCAGTTTCATCAAAAAAAACACAAGTCCAGACCGGATGTTTCCCCTTGATTTTAATCAGTTCGGAATCCAGCGGGAAGACACGTCCCCGGACAGGATCATGCACCGGCTCTCCCTTGCGCAGGGTGTACAGATACCTGGCTTCGATCACACCATTTTCAACCAGCTCACGGTCTTCCGCATGCAGCGATGGCCCTCCTTTTTTGCAGCAGACGCCGCAGCGTCTGCATTCATGTTGAGGCAACGTCATGATGTGATCTCCGATGTAGTACAACGCAGCATGCGAACTTTTTATTCCAGTTCGCATTCAAACTGATACCTTTGTCAGCTTCGCTGTGCCGCGATTCGACGTACTGAATGTACAGTCTCATCGCTGCTCGCTTGCTTTCGC
>LKPX01000112.1 GCA_001443525.1 Desulfobacteraceae bacterium RAAP-1
AACAACCTCAATCAGTGTATTGACGCCGTCAATACACTGGTTAACGACTCTAAAATACTCGCCAAAGCTGCGATCGAAGGCAAGCTGGCCACTCGTGCCGATGCTACTAAACATCAGGGCGACTTTAAAGCCATCGTTGCTGGCGTTAACGACACCCTCGACGCCGTCATCGGCCCCCTCAACGTAGCCGCCGAATATGTGGATCGCATTTCCAAAGGCGACATCCCGCCCAGAATCACCGACAACTACAACGGCGATTTCAATGAAATCAAAAACAACCTCAATCAGTGCATTGATGCCGTCAACGCTCTGGTTGGCGACGCAGGAATGCTGGCCAAGGCCGCGATCGAAGGCAAACTGGCCACCCGTGCCGATGCAACCAAACATCAGGGCGACTTCAAAGCCATCGTTGCTGGCGTTAACGACACCCTCGATGCCGTCATCGGTCCCCTCAACGTGGCCGCCGAATATGTGGATCGCATTTCCAAAGGCGACATCCCACCCAGAATCACCGACAACTACAACGGCGATTTCAACGAAATCAAGAATAACCTGAACGTCCTGATTGAGGCCATGAACGAAATCACCAAAGCCGCCGAACAGATTGCCGCCGGCAACCTGATGGTGGACATCCGGGAACGTTCGGAACAGGACAAGCTGATTCAATCCCTGGCGCTGATGGTCGAAAAGCTGACGGAAGTGGTCGGCAGTGTGCAGTCCGCATCAGACAATGTGGCGGCGCGCAGCCAGGAAATGAGTTCCAAGACCGAGCAGATTTCTCAGGGCGCCACCGAACAGGCTGCATCCGCGGAAGAAGTGTCTTCGTCCATGGAGCAAATGACCTCCAACATCATGCAGAATGCCGACAACGCCCAGCAGACGGAAAAAATCGCTGTCAAGTCCGCGGAAGACGCCCGTGAAGGCGGTCAGGCGGTATCTGAAACCGTTGCGGCCATGAAGGATATCGCCAGCAAGATTTCCATCATCGAGGAAATCGCGAGACAAACCAACATGCTGGCCTTAAACGCCGCCATTGAAGCCGCCCGCGCCGGAGAACACGGCAAGGGGTTTGCGGTGGTGGCCGCTGAAGTCCGGCGGCTTGCGGAAAGAAGCCAGACCGCAGCAGGAGAAATCAACCGGCTGTCTGCATCCAGCGTGCAGGTGGCGGAACATGCCGGAGAACTGCTGAACCAGATTGTTCCGGCCATTCAGAAAACAGCAGACCTGGTGCAGGAGATCAATTCCGCCAGCAACGAACAGAAAACCGGTGCGGATCAGATCAACAAGGCTATCCAGCAGCTCGATCAGGTCATTCAGCAAAACGCGGCCGCCGCCGAAGAAATGGCATCCACCGCAGAGGAACTGAACGATCAGGCTGAAGAGCTTCAGAAATCCGCAGCCTTCTTCAGAACCGAAACCGGAAACGCTCAAACCCGGAAACTGACCGGGCCGCCACGCATGAAAGCCCTTCCGGACAGACGGGAAAGAAGCGCCGCCAGACAGTTGCCGCACCAAAATCCTGCCGTCAGTTCCGGCGCCCGGATTGTCAGCCCCCACGATGTGCAGCCCGGCTACACCCTGGACATGTCCGAAAGCCGCGGCAGAAAAGACAGCCAGGACGCCGACTTTGAAAAATATTGAAAACTGAAACTGTGACCGCTGATTGATAAATTGATCCACCGATTACAGGCTACTAAAGGAGATATGTCTATGAGTACAACCGCTATAACGGAAACAACGCAGTACCTGACCTACAAGCTTGCCGATGAAGTATTTGCCGTGGATGTGGCCAAGGTGCGGGAAATTCTTGATTTTACACCCGCCACCAAAGTGCCGGGAACTCCTGAATTCATGCGGGGCGTCATCAACGTCCGGGGCAATGTGGTGCCTGTTGTGGATATGCGGCTGAAATTCGGCCTTACCAAAACAGAAAAAACCGTGGACACCTGCATTGTGGTCATGGAAATCACCGTGGATGAGGACACGACGGTTCTGGGCGCGCTGGTGGATTCGGTTCAGGAAGTTTTCGAAATCGAAGCCAGCCAGATTGAACCTCCGCCGCGCATGGGCACCCGCTGGCGGACGGAATTCATCAAGGGCATCGGCAAACGCAACAATGAACTGATTATCATTCTGGACATCGATCGGGTATTTTCATCCAGCGAACTGGGCATTCTTCAGGAAGCAGCCGAGGAATAGGATCTGATTATGGAAGAATCTACAATTCCAATTGAAGACAAACGGGAGTCAATTGAGCCGATAATAGAAAAAATTATAACTCGTTTAACGAAAGAATTTAAACCGAAGAACATTTTCCTGTTCGGTTCCCATGTATGGGGAACACCAGATAAAGATAGTGATCTGGATTTATTGATAATTATAAATCACAGCGACTTAAGTTCAGCGAAGAGAGCATCTAATGCTTATCGAGCTTTGCGAGATATCCCTTATCCTTTGGATATTCTGGTTAGAACTCAAAAAGAGATAGAACGATATTCTCACATTGCATCATCAATAGAATCTAAGATATTGCGGCAAGGGAAATGTCTTTATGATGGAGGAAGAGATGAAACATGCTGAAGATATCGTAAATTTTATAATTTCTTTGTTACCAGAAGAGTTGCAAAGAGTTTTGAAACAATCACAACGTGGTGACAAAAGAACAGGAAGCGATACGGTTTTCCATGAACGATCACAAACCTGAAAAAAAGCTCTCCGACAAAGATTTTTTGCGTGTGAGCCAGTTCATTCACCGAGAATACGGCATCCATCTTCCACCCGCAAAGAAAACCCTTCTGGAAGGCCGGCTTCGCAAACGGATGAGGCAATGCGCCATGAACACCTTCAGCGCTTACTGCGACTATCTGTTTACGGAAGAAGGCATGAAGGAGGAGGCCGTATTCATGATTGACGCGGTCACCACCAACAAGACGGATTTTTTCCGTGAACCGCATCATTTTGAATATCTGACCCGTCATGCGCTTCCGGAATTAATCGAAAATCAGGCCGGGCTTCAGAAAAAAATCATCGCCTGGAGTGCTGCCTGCTCCACCGGCGATGAACCCTATACCCTGGCGATGGTGCTCAATGAATTTACAGAAAACCATCCGGGAACCGATTTTTCCATCGTGGCGACCGACATCTCCACGAAGGTGCTCGATATCGCCAGAACCGCCATTTACACTGAAGAAAAAATCGCTCCGGTTCCATACTCCCTGAGAAAGAAATATCTGCTGAGAAGCAGAGACGCTGACAAAAAACTGGTGCGCATCGCACCCGAAGTGCGAGAACGGGTTTCTTTTTACCGGTTCAATCTGATGGACGCACATCCCCCCATCAGGGAACCGCTGAATATCATTTTCTGCCGCAATGTCATGATTTATTTTGACCCTGAAACCCAGGAGCGCCTGATACGCATGTTTTACGAGCACCTTTCGCCCGGAGGATACCTCTTTATGGGACACGCCGAAAGCATCAACACCATGGACGTCCCGCTGAACTTTGTTGCGCCCACTATTTATCGAAAGAAAATGCCATCATGAAAATGAACGCACATATCCGTGTGTTGATTGTGGACGATTCGTCGCTGGTGCGTCAGACGCTCAGCGACATCATCGAAGCCGACCCTCAGCTCACTGTCATGGGAACGGCCGCCGACCCTTTTATTGCCGCAGAACGCATTAAAATTGAGATTCCGGATGTCATCACCCTCGATGTGGAAATGCCGCGGATGGATGGGATTACGTTCCTGCAAAAAATCATGTCTCAGCGCCCCATTCCTGTGGTAATATGTTCCAGTCTGGCGGAAAAAGGTTCGGATACGGCGCTCAAAGCCCTGGAATACGGCGCGCTCGAAATTATCCAGAAGCCGAAAATCGGCACTAAAAATTTCCTGGAAGAATCTAGAATCCGCATCTGCGACGCCATCAAGGCAGCAGCCATGGCGCGTCCCCGGCGTCTGACGCGGACGCAGAAAATTCAGCCCAAACTGAACGCGGACGCCGTAATCGCCAAAGCTCCGTCCAGCGCCATGATTCAGACAACGGAAAAAGTCGTTGTGGTCGGGGCTTCCACAGGCGGCACCGAGGCACTGCGGGTTTTTCTCGAAGACATGCCGCGGGATGCCACCGGCATTGTTATTGTGCAGCATATGCCGGAACATTTTACGGCGTCCTTTGCCAGACGCCTCGATGAAACCTGCCGCATGTCCGTAAAAGAGGCCGAAGACGGTGACACGGTGATCCGGGGCAGAGCACTGATCGCACCGGGCAACATGCACACGCTGTTAAAACGCAGCGGCGCCCGCTATTATGTCGAAGTCCGGCCAGGCCCGCTGGTATCCCGTCACCGCCCGTCCGTAGATGTCCTGTTTCGGTCCGCGGCCCGCTACGCCGGCAGAAACGCCGTGGCCGCCATCATGACAGGAATGGGAGATGACGGCGCCAACGGAATGAAAGAACTTAAAGACGCCGGCGCTTACACCATCGCCCAGGACGAAGCTACCTGCGTAGTGTTCGGCATGCCACAGGAAGCCATCAAGCGAGGCGCCATACACAAAGTGCTGCCCCTTGAGGAAATTGCAGCGGCAGTGCTGAAACAGTGCGCTTGCTGAAATGCGCATTCTGAGATGAAAGGAGTTCGCTATGCGCCACAATCACAACGCCACAATGATGCCATTGACCATTGAGCTACAAGCTGAGATTATCAGACGGTTAAAGCCTATGCAGCCAATGAAGCTTATCCTTTTCGGCAGCCATGCCAGAGGTACTGCGGAACCTGAAAGCGATGTGGATATCGTTTTCGTCTCCAAAGAGGAACGATTCCTGTCCGCTTTCAGTGAACGCATTCAATATAAGCAAGATATTCTCAGGCGTCTTCGAGATATCCCCGTACCTATTGATCTTTTGTATTACACCAAGTCTGAATGGGAGATTTTTCTTAAAGTAAACAACGCACTTGCAGCGCAGATAGCATCTGAAGGAGTTGAAATTGAAACAAAGCGCTGAAGCATGGATGGAGTTTGCCCGAAGAGATTACAGCGCAGCCCATAAGCTGCTGAACGATGGATATTTATAAAAAAACAGAGAATGTTTTCAATACGATGTCAGCTTATTTAGATAACTTGTAATTGGATCTGTTTTATGACCTGAAAAAGGATAAACCGATATGAGTCACAATAAAAAGAAGGGAATCTTTTTAAAGACGCTGACCATTCTGTATGTTGAAGATGATGCGGAAGCCAGGAAGCAGCTTGGCCATTTTCTGGAACACCGCGTCAAAATGCTGTTTACCGCAGAAAACGGCGCTGCCGGGCTGAATGTTTTTCAGAAAGAACATCCGGACATTGTCATTACCGATATCCAGATGCCGGTCATGGACGGTCTGACAATGGCCCATGAAATCCGAAAGCAGGACAAGACGACGCCCATCATTGTCACCACGGCATTCGAGCAGACGGAATACCTGATGCGCGCCATCAATATCGGCGTGGATAAATATGTCGCCAAACCCGTGTGTACAGACCGGATGCTGACGGCAGTGCTGGAATGCGCCCGCAGTCTGCGTTCAGAAAGGCAGGTCAAGCTCGGCGCCATGGTGTTTAACGGCACCCAGGAAGCCATCGTTATCACAGACCCTTCCAATATCATCATTTCCGTCAATCCTGCATTCACACAAATCACCGGTTACACCGAAGAGGAAGCCGTGGGTCACACGCCCAAGCTCATCGCTTCCGGCAAACAGAACCGGGCGTTTTATCACAACATGTGGCGGCAGATTCAAGCTAAAGGACACTGGCAGGGATTATTATGGAACAAGCGCAAAGACGGCACGGTATTTCCAAGCTGGCTCTCCATTTCCACCCTCACCGATGCGCATGGCCGGGTCACGCAGCGCGTCGGCATATTTTCGGACACTTCCGAACAACTGCATCTGGAAGAACAGCTCCGGCACGCTCAGAAAATGGATGCCATCGGCCAGTTTGCCAGCGGCGTGGCTCATGATTTCAACAATATTCTCATGGTGATCATCGGCTACTGCGATATCCTGAAACTGAGCCTGGAAGACGACAATCCGCTGCGCATCGATGTCGATCATATCTCGATAGCGGCCAACCGGGCGACCACACTGACCGGTGGCCTGCTGGCATTCGGACGCAAACAGACCATGAGCCCCAAAACGACCGATCTCAATCAGCTCGTTTCGGATTCCAGCAAGTTTTTAAGGAGAGTCATCGGCGAAGATATTTTTCTGAAAACCACTTTCAGGGGAGAAAGCATCCATGTCTGCGTCGATAACGGCCAGATTATGCAGGTGATGATGAACCTGGCCGCCAATGCCAGAGACGCCATGGGAAAAGGCGGCCTGCTGAGTATTGAGACATCCGTTATCGACATTGACGAAACTTTTGTTCACACGCATGGCTACGGGGCCCCCGGAAAATACGCCTTGCTGTCGGTATCGGATACCGGCAGAGGCATGGATGATACCACGCGTCAGAAAATTTTCGAACCTTTTTTCACCACCAAAAAAACGGGCAAGGGAACCGGCCTGGGCATGTCCATCGTATATGGCATCATCAAGCAGCATAACGGTTATATCAGCGTATATAGCGAACCGGAGAAAGGCTCCACCTTTCGCCTTTACTTCCCGATTGTGAGTGAAAAGCCTCTCCTGCCTGAAGAAACCGCCGTCCAGCCGATACCCGGAGGTTCCGAAACGATTCTGGTGGTGGAAGACGATCCGGATGTCCGCAAATTCGAGATATCCCTCCTCAAACAATTCGGCTACACGATCATTGCCGCAGAAGATGGAGAAGATGCGGTAACCCGATTCACCGCTCACCAGAAAGACATTGCTCTGGTGATAACCGACATCATCATGCCTAAAAAAGGCGGCAGACAGACTTACGATGAAATCCGGAAACTGCGGCCGGACATAAAAGCACTGTTCACCAGCGGATATCCGGTCGAGATTGTCCGGAGCCGGGGTGAAATCACCCCGGAAACAGAAATTATAGCAAAACCGGTCAGCGCACCGGAGCTGCTGCATAAAATCCGGGAACTACTGGACGGTAAAAAGGATTCTTCAATATCGTGATTGCAACCCTCAAACAGATAAAAGGTTTTTCCCGGCTGTTGATTGTTTTATCTGCTATCATCAGCCTTGTCATTGTTGTTGCCGGATATTTCATCTACCAGAGGGAAAGTTACATCCTTCGGCAGGAAAAATACAACGACCTGAAAGCCATCGCTGAACTGAAGGTTGACCAGATTGTCAGTTGGCGTAACACCCGGCTGGAAATCGCCCGCATGAACGCATCAGGGGCCATCCGCATCCACTTCAACCGCTGGCTCCAGACGCCGTACGACCCGGCCGTCATTGCTGATCTGACAAACCGCCTGACCTATTTCCGGAATACGGAAGAGTGCCAGAATATCCTGCTGGTGTCCCCGGATGGGAAGGTGCTGTTTTCCGCCGTTTCTGCCGAGTCGGTACTGGACGACAATATCCGGCAACTGGTTCAGCAGACCTTTTCCACCGGCAAGGCAAACTTCAGTTGCTTTTATCGCAGTTCAGCCCACGGTCAGGTGAATCTGGATGCTCTCGCGCCGATTCGCGGCCCTGACAATCATCCTGTGGCAGTGCTCATCCTGCGAATCAACCTGGGAACCTGGCTGTATCCCTTCATTCAGTCCTGGCCCATCCCCAGCCAAAGCGCAGAAACCCTTCTTGCCCGGAAGGACGGCGACAGCGTCTTGTTTCTCAACACGCTGCGCCATTTGCCCCAAAGCGAACCGCTGACGCTGCGCATTCCGCTGTCACAAACGAGCGTGCCGGCGGTTCAGGCGGTACTGGGACATGAAGGATATTTCGAAGGCAAGGATTATCGCGGCGTGAATGTCATCGCCGATTTACGGTCTATTCCCGGCTCGTCATGGTTTCTGATAGCCAAGGAAGACACCGGCGAGATGCTGGCGGAACTGATCTATCGTCGCAATGTCATTATACTGTCGGTGTTTCTGACGATTCTGCTGACCGCCGCCGTCACTGCATCCATGTATTTTTCCCGGACAGGAACCCTGTACCAGAAACTTTTCAAAGCCGAACAGGAACAGCGGGAACTCCAGGAAGAAATGGGAGCGACGCTGTACAGCATCGGCGACGGAGTCATTGTTTCGGACATATCTGGCCGTGTTCGCCGGATGAATCCGGTCGCCGAAACGCTCACCGGCTGGCGGGAAACCGAAGCGCTGAGCAAACCGCTCGTCGATGTGTTCCGGATCATCAACGAAAACACCCGGCAGGGTGTCAACAATCCGGTAGAGCGGGTGATTCAGGAAAACATTGTGGTGGGCCTGGCCAATCACACGCTGCTGATTTCACGCGATGGTCTGGAACGCCCCATTGCCGACAGCGCCGCGCCTGTTCGTGACGGCTGCGGCGATATCACCGGCGTGGTGCTGGTTTTTCGCGACCGGACCGAAGAACGCCGCGCTGCGGATAAACTCAGGGCGTCGGCGCAGTTTGCCCGCTCCACCCTCGATGGTCTTTCATGCATGATCGCCATTGTGGATGAATCCGGAACGATTCTCTATGTGAATCAGGCATGGCTCGATTTCGGCACGGCCAATCAGGCGGTATTGTCAACCATCACGCCGGGCACCAGTTATCTGGAAACCTGCCGGAAAGCGGAGGGTGATAACGCGGACGGCGCCTCGGAATTCGCGGACGGTCTTGCCGCTGTGCTTGCCGAAAGGCAGACAACCTACACCATGGAGTATCCCTGTCATTCTCCTGACGAAAAACGCTGGTTTTTGGCCAGAATTACAAAATTTCCTCATGAAAACAAATCCTGGGCCATCATCGCTCATGAAAATATCACCGAACGTAAACAGATTGAAAATACTCAGTTATTCCTGCTTCAAACTTTTTCAAAAGAATCCGGAGAAGATTTTTTTGAGTCTTTGGCCCGGTACCTGCATGATACATTGGGGGCGGACTATGTCTGCATCGACAAGCTGGAAGGCGATCTGAAAACCGCCCGGACCGTGGCCATCTATTTTGACGGCCGGTTCTTGGACAACGTGACCTATACCCTGAAAGACACGCCATGCGGCGATGTGGTGGGTAAAAGCGTCTGCGTATTTCCGCATAATGTCCGAGGGATGTTTCCCCAGGATGAAGTCTTGCAGGAGATGGTCGCCGAAAGCTATGTCGGCGTTACCCTTTGGGATATTCAGGGAGAAGCGATCGGGCTGATTGCGGTCATCAGCCGGAAACCCTTGAGCAACCCCCGGCTGGCGGAAGCGGTTCTGAAACTGGTAGGCATGCGGGCGGCCAGCGAGCTGGAAGGCCGGCAGGCCATGGAAGCAATTCTGACCAAGCAGCAGGAACTTGAGGAGATGAACCGATCCCTGGAAGACCGCATCCAAAAGACGGTAGATGAACTGCGCCAGAAAGATCAGGTGCTGATTCATCAGAGCCGGATGGCGGCCATGGGCGAGATGATCGGCAACATCGCGCACCAGTGGCGTCAGCCCTTAAATGCGCTGGGGCTTGTCATTGCCAACATCAAGGATGCTTACGATTACAACGAACTCGACGACGAGTATCTGTCACAGGCCGTTACCGACAGCAACCGGCTGGTGCAGAAAATGTCTTCCACCATCAGCGATTTCGCCAACTTTTTCCGGCCAGACAAGAAAATCACCGCCTTTTCGGGCTCCAAACAAATACGGGATGCGATCGCTTTGGTGGAAGCCAGTTTTAAAAACAACAATATCACCATTCACTGTGATGCTCCGCGGGATGTGATGATGTGGGGCTTTCCCAACGAGTTTTCACAGGTGCTTTTGAACCTTCTGGTCAACGCCAAAGACGCCATCCAGTCTGCGAAACAACCAGAGGGCCGGGTGAATGTAGCCCTGACAGCAGTCGGAGACAAAGGCTGTATCACGGTTTGTGACAACGGCGGCGGCATTCCGGAAAAAATTCGTGATCGCATATTTGACCCGTATTTTTCCACCAAACAGCAGGGAAGCGGCATCGGCCTGTACATGTCGAAAATGATCATCGAAGACAACATGAACGGCACCATCACAGCCCGCAACGTCGGAGACGGCGCGGAATTCACCATCCGCATTCCGCTGCCCGCGGCTGAGAATCCGGCATAAACTTTGCCCTGTAAGAATTTGTCTCCGACAATTTGATGAAAGAGGTTTTATGGAAATAACTACTCAAGTAATAAAGAAAAACGGAAAGAATGAATTTGTGGTTTTACCCTATGAAGAATTTCAAAAAATACAGGAAGAACTTGTTTCATACGAAGACCTTCGGTGTCTTCGAAAAGCTAAGATGGTGGAGAAAGACGCTCCCACTATTGGAATTGCACAGTTAAAAAAAATAATTACGAAAGATCATCGAGCAAAAGGGAGATTACGCGATCATACGCCCATACAGACCGACAAAACAACGGCCATGCCGGAACTGATCAGAAACTGACAGCTTCAATCCAGGAATATCGACCATGTCGCATAACGGCCTGACCATCAACAAACTACTCGGCATCCTGACGGCAGCGATCATCCTGTCCACAGCATCCGCCTGGACGGTGCGGCAGTATTTCATCAATGAACGGCGTGCGGATCAGTTGGAGCAAATTTCCAGGCTGGCTCACACACTGAACACGCAGTTGTTAAACCGCATCCAGGACGGAGCCGCCGCCATTGCAGGCAATGTGCAGCTTTATCAAAGCGCCGCCGGTAAAACCGTCTGCGACGATCCCGCAACCCTTTCCATACTCGAAACGATTCGGATTAATTTTGATGCGGATATCGTTTATGTCATGAATTCCGCAGGCCATGTGGTGGCCTGCACGCCATATGATAACGGCAACACACTGACCGGCAACAATTACGCCTTTCGCCCCTATTTCACCGAAGCCATGAAAGGGAAAAACGTTCTGTATCCGGCCATCGGTGAGACCACTCACCGGCGCGGCCTTTACGCCAGCGCGCCCATCCGCGACACATCAGGCAACATCACGGGTGTTTTTGTCATCAAGAGCGGATTGAATCTGGTGGATCGTCTGCTGGCCGGTTTTAAATTTCCCCTGGCACTGGTATCGCCCAATGGGGTCGTGTTTGCGACCAATCGCCCCGAATGGCGATTTCACCTGCTGCATGCACCGCTGTCCCCTGCCGAGCAGGAACGCCTCAGAAACAGCAGACAGTTCGACAGACAGCTTCTGACAAAAGCCCCGGATGTCAGCATCGTGTCCAGCACATATATAAAAATTGACGGTATTCCTTACTCCGCAGCGCGTGCGCCGGTCGGAATTCCGGACATGGACAGCCGGTTGTGGAACATCATCAGCCTGTGGGATTACCGGACTTTTTATCCAGGAATACTTGTCTTCGGCATTGCCGCCGGTATCGCCGTCATCACCCTTGTGCTCGGCCTCTATCTGGTCAGCCGCAGTGCCGCAAAAGCTGAACAACGTGAGGCGGATGCACAAATCCGGCAGGAAAAAGAACTGACCGACGCCATACTCGACAGCACCCCCGGTATGCTGTATCTCTACGACGAAGATGGCCGCCTGCTCCGCTGGAACCGGAAACATGAAGAAATGACCGGATATTCACCGGAAGAATTATCCCGCATGACGCTTCTGGACTGGTATAAGGGAGATGAAAAAAGCCAAAGAGCCGTTATGGAAGGCGTCCAGAGAACTTTAAAAAACGGATTCGGGGAAGCGTATGCAGAATTTCAAAAAAAAGACGGGACCCGAACACCGATGTATTTTACGGCCAGCCGGTTGACCCTTCGGGGCAGAACCTGCTTTGTCGGCATCGGCATCGACATTACGGAGCGCCGGCGGGCGGAAGCCGAGATTCAGGCGAAGCAGCAGCAGCTTGAAGAACTGAACGCCTCCCTGGAAGACCGCATCCAAAAGGCGGTGGATGAACTGCGCCAGAAAGATCAGTTGCTGATTCATCAGAGCCGGATGGCGGCCATGGGCGAGATGATCGGCAACATCGCGCACCAGTGGCGTCAGCCCTTAAATGCGCTGGGGCTTGTCATTGCCAACATCAAGG
>LKPX01000113.1 GCA_001443525.1 Desulfobacteraceae bacterium RAAP-1
CGCATGCCGGGTGGTGTGGGGGCTGGCTACCCGATTATGCTTAATTAATTGTTTTTAAAAAATAACTGTATTTCTCCTGAACAATTTCCACGACTATGCATCTGGCATTTGTTTATTTCAGGCGTGAAACTATTTTTTATTCCAAGCTCATCAAGCCAGCATTTAATTCTGTATAGAACTCCACATTCATACTCATCTATGACCCCTATCCTTTTGATACCTGTGTACGCAAAGCATTTCCCTTGTTTAAACTCCCATGCCATTTTGTCTTTATCAGGGTAGGTAAATGTTACATTCATAAAGTTTGGAATCATTAATTTGGACGCTTCACTAAAAAATGACTTAAACTCGTCAAAACTTTTACCAGGTTCCAAACAATCTAGTGTTTTTTTTACCCGATCTATTTCAATTGCGGAAAGTGACTTTATTGCTGATTTATTAATTTTATTTGTTGTTTCAATTCCAAACTCTTGCAAGCAATGAAAAAACCACATCCCATCATGGGTCATCCAACATTTGTTCAGAAGATCAACCGTTTCTTCCTGGTGAATATTTTTTGCTTTTTGCAAATCTACCTCCTGTAGTTCAATTTTCAAAAATCATATGGTCTTTTAAATTTGTGCATAACAAGAAGTTATACAACCTCTGTAAATCATCTGTTTTAAAAAGTTATACAGAAAAATCACGAGGTTCTTTTCCTAATACTATGTTCGATAGAAATTTTCATCACCAACATCTTCTTGATTTTCTTGACTCATTCTTCCCCCCCAAAACCCTATGATAAAGCAATCGTGCCTGTCAAGCGATTTATTTACTCACCATTTCCATTGTCAGCATCGTCCATAGCGTCCATCATCAATACAATCCAATAAGTTAAAATCCAGGATCACCGTCCCGTCATCGGGATGGAGTATCCCATTCATCAACCGAGGGCGGTCTGTCATTTTGGCAGGTCGCCCTTTTTGCGTTTTAAGGAGGCTCATTCATGAAACAGTCATCTATTTGCAGCATCTCCACCACTATTCAGCAGGCCCTTTTCCGCACCCCGTCAGCCCAATCCGCCAGCAAGTCTATCTCTGTTTATCGGGTATGCCTGGTCAAGGACGCAACTGTTTCCTTCGATCAATCCAGCGTCAGCAACTCCCAGCAGGCACATGCCCTGATCCAGAACATTATCCTTACCAGAGGGCAGTCAGACAGGAAACAGTTTTTTGTCGCCATGCTCAATGCCAAGAACAACATAATCGGACTGAACATCGTCTCCGTGGGGGCTCTGTCCTCGGCACCGGTACATCCTCGTGAAATGCTGAAACCCGCCATCCTGTGCAATTCTTCGGCAATGATTCTTTGCCATAATCATCCATCAAATGACCTTACTCCTTGTCCTATCAATTCCTATGAGTCAATTTCCCGCCAGCGGCCGCCATTATTGCGTTTTGAAGAGAGGTGAGATCTATCAACGGTAATGGGAGTTGTGGAAATGGTCATCACGTTCGGAGTAATCAAAATGACAATCTGCCCGCCAACGGAAATCGTAACGGGGGAAGTGGGGCTAACAATTCCGGAAACGGCAGTGGCTGCAGCAATGGCAACGGAAATAATCACCCATCCGGCTCAGATGGTAATGGCAACGGGAACGGCAGGCTGTCGGCTAAGCAGTATCGTTACATACAGAAATTAAATGAAGATATGGGCAGAGCCAGTGCCGATTTGGATAAGTTCTGTTTGGCGAAGTTCGGCACCGTAGCCCAATTCCTGTCCAAAGGGGATGCTTCAGCAATGATCGAGTACATGCTGGCTCAGTAGTGAGTCTTTCCGAGCCACGGAAATCCCTAACCGCTATTCCAAACGTCATTAATCTAAAAAGGGGGGAAACGTCCAATGTCTGGGCTTTCCCCTTTTTGCGTTCCAACCAATAAAAAGGAGATCGTCATGTCAAAGAAACAAGCACTTCAGTCGTTTAACCAGGAACTGCACATCAGTTACTCGCAGATAGAAGGACGTCAGCCTGAACGCATCAGTATTTCTCTTTCTTTTGGTTCCGCCATCCATTCTGCCATTGAGATGGCAACATGGCTCTGAAAAACCACGGTCGCACCGAGACTCTGGAAGCCCTGTGCGAAAGGTTTGAAACCTGTCTGAAACTTGGACCTGGAGCATTCCGTGGTGCCGGTGATCTTCAAGAAGGAGATGCCAGATCACAAGGGTGCCGTGGAGATGGGAAACGCCATGCTCAAAGTATTTCACGAATCCATCGCCCAGATCGTCCAGACCGTCCAGGAAATCGTCGCAGTGGAGTTGCCGCTCTCCGCCACGCTTTACACCGATGAAGGACAGCCCACAGAATTCAAGCTATCTGGAATACTGGACCTCGTAATCCGCGATCAGAAGAGTCTCACACAAAAAGAAAAAGGGGTTAACCCTTTCAGGCTAACCCCTTGATATTTTTGGCTCCCCAGCACGGACTCGAACCGCGGACCCAGTGGTTAACAGCCACTTGCTCTACCGACTGAGCTACTGGGGATCAGTAACAAACGGGGCATATATATCCAGATTAAACGCCAAAGTCAACAAAATTCAGACAGAAACTTATACCACAACAGATGTCACACGAATACCCAGTTCATCCAGTTGTGCCTTCGAGGGCTCGGACGGTGCATTGGTCATAAGACATGCGGCTTTCTGGGTTTTGGGAAAAGCAATAATATCGCGAATGGAAGACTGTCCGCAGAGCATCATGACCAGGCGATCAAATCCAAAGGCGATACCACCGTGAGGCGGGGCTCCGGATTCCAATGCGGCAAGCAGAAACCCGAACTTTTCTTCGTAGCTCTCCCGGCTCATACCCAGCGCTGCGAACACTTTTTCCTGAAGCTCTTTCTGATGAATACGAATGCTGCCGCCACCGATTTCAGAGCCGTTCAGCACCAGATCATAAGCTCGGGATTTGACCGCCAGCGGTGCGTCCTGCAGGCGGTCATAGTCTTCCTCCAGCGGCGATGTAAACGGATGGTGCATGGCCTGATAGCGCTTTTCCGTTTCATCATATTCCAGCATCGGAAACCGGGTGACCCACACAAAAGCGAATTTTGAATCATCAATCAGGTTCAGGCGTTTTCCCAGGTGGTTTCGCAGATGTCCCAAGGCTTCATTGACGATTTTGGCCTTGTCCGCCACAAAAAACACCAGGTCGCCGACCTGCATGTCCAGCCTTGAAGCCAGCGCCTGTTTTTCCGCTTCGCTGAAAAACTTGACGATGGGTGACTGCCAGCCATCTTCCCGAACCTTGATCCAGGCCAGCCCTTTGGCCATATAGACTGCGGCAAGCGCGGTGAGATCGTCAATTTCCTTGCGGGAAAACTCCATACAGCCCTTGGCGTTCAGCGCCTTGACCATACCGCCTCTTTTGACCGCATCCGCAAAGACTTTAAAACCGGAACCCGCCACGATATCCGAGACATCCCGCAGCTCCAGTCCAAAACGGACATCCGGTTTGTCAAGGCCATAGCGGTTCATGGCGTCATCGTAGTCCAGACGGGGAAAGGGGATCTGAATGCTCATGTCCATCACATCCTTGAAAAGCGCCGCCATCAATCCCTCGGCGATCGCCATAACGTCTTCCTCACCGACAAAGGACATTTCCATATCAATCTGGGTGAATTCCGGCTGACGGTCGGCCCGCAGATCCTCATCCCTGAAGCATCTCACAATCTGATAATAGCGATCAAACCCTGAAATCATCAGAAGCTGCTTAAAAAGCTGGGGCGACTGGGGAAGCGCATAAAAATGGCCGGGATTCACCCGGCTCGGCACCAGATAATCCCGTGCGCCTTCCGGCGTGCTGCGGGTCAGCACCGGCGTTTCAATTTCGAGAAATCCGTTTTGCACCAGAAAGTTGCGTACAGACACCGACGCCTTATGCCTGCGGATGATATTCTGCTGAATCAGGGGACGCCTGAGGTCCAGATAGCGATATTTCAAACGGATGGACTCGGACACATCCACATCGTCCTCGATCAGAAATGGCGGTGTTTTGGCAAAATTCAGAATCCGCAGTTCTGTCACCAGAACTTCGATATCACCTGTCAGAAGGTTGGGATTGGTCATGCCTTCCGGACGTTTTTCAACCCTGCCGCGAACGCAGAGCACATACTCACTGCGGATTTCATGGGCTTTCAGATGTACCTGCTCATCCATTTCGGGGTTAAATACCACCTGGGTGATGCCTTCCCGATCCCGCAGATCCACAAAAATGACACCGCCATGATCTCTGCGGCGCTGCACCCAGCCTGCCAGTATGACCTCTTCACCTACGTTTTTCACACCGAGTTGACGGCAGGTGTGGGTTCGTCGCATATTCCCCAAAACATCCAGTTGCAGTATGTCAGACAATGGAAAAGCTCCTTTCATATACGGCAAAACGGGCGGTTCCCATTATGCCGGTCTTTCATGATTTCTTCTAATTCCAGTTCGCATTCAAACGGATACCTTTGTCAGCTTCGCTGTGCCGCGATTCGACGTACTGAATGTACAGTCTCATCGCTGCTCGCTTGCTTTCGCGGTCTCAGTTCGAATGCTTGCTGGAATATCATTTTGAAAGCTAAATGGAATAAGTCTGACGGCTTCGTAAAAAGTCCGCATGCTGCGTTGCGCTGCATCCTGCGTCGTTGCGGCGTACCATAAGTACGTCTCACTCCTCAGGATTTGCGCGCCTTGCCTGCGAACATTTTACGAAGTCGTCCGAAATTCGACTTTTTACGAGACCATCAAATCTGGTTACGATATATTCTGTAAATGTTTCCAGTGGAACCGCAGTTTGCTCACGGGTAGCCATATCGCGAATCAGAACCTGGCCCGCCGCCATTTCCGAGTCGCCGATGATCGCCACATGAGCGGCTCCCTGACGGTCGGCCTGTTTCATCTGGCTCTTGAGCCCACGGTCCGCCATATCCATCTCAGCGTAGATACCTTCTGTGTTCAAGCGGTTGACCCATTCGAAAGCCAATGTCTGACAAGCGCTTCCGAGGGCCGCGATAAAGAGCTGAGGTCTTCTGGAAAAATCGCCGAGATGCAGCGCCACGATTTCTGCAAGGCGATCCATGCCGATGGCAAACCCGATGGCCGGTGTATCCGGTCCTCCCAGCATTTTCACCAGTCCGTCATATCTGCCGCCGCCGGCAACGGCGCTTTGCGCTCCCAGCAGGGTCGTCTGGATTTCAAACGCCGTTCGGGTATAATAATCCAGACCTCGAACAAGGTTTTTGTCTATTTCAAACGGAATTCCCATCAACGTCAAATGCTGCATCACCGCATCGAAATGACGGCGGCATTCCGGACACAGAGAATCCGCAATCGAAGGCGCACCATCCATGGCCTGCCGGCATGCAGGCACTTTGCAGTCCAGCACGCGCAGCGGATTTTTATCGCTGCGACGCTGACAGTCTTCGCACAGCGATGCCTGCCGCGCCGCCAGAAACGCAGACAGCGCTGATTTGAACGCCGGTCTGCATTCGGGGCATCCCAGAGAGTTGAGCCTGGCGATACAGTCTGTGACCTTAAGCCGTGAAAACAGTGTCATCAGCATGAAAATGATCTGACTGTCCATCAGCGGAGATGCAACGCCGAAGACTTCGGCGTCTATCTGATAAAACTGACGGTACCGCCCTTTCTGTGGCCGTTCCCGGCGAAACATCGGGCCGACGGTGTACAGTTTTTGTACCGGCTCCACTGCATACATCCGGTGTTGAATGTATGAACGGACGATGGATGCCGTGGCTTCAGGTCTCAGGGTGATCATGTCGCCGCCGCGGTCTGCAAACGTGTACATCTCTTTTTCAACAATATCCGTCTGTTCCCCGATGCTTCTTGAAAAAAGCTCGGTGCGTTCCATGATCGGAATGCGGATATTTTTAAAGCCGAAGTCTTCAAAAAGCGACGATGCCTGATGCTCCAGATATTGCCAGAGTTCGGCGTCTCCCGGCAAAATATCTTTAACGCCTCGAATCAACTGTATCATATTACCAATTCCTGCAGGAAGTTAAAAGATGACGGCTTCGTAAAAAATCCGCATGCTGCGTTGCGCCGCATCCCTCGTCATGGCAGCGCACCACAAGTACGCTTCCATTCCTTGCGGATTTGCGCGCGCCTTGCCTGCGAATATTTTACGAAGCCATCAAAAGATGATGCTCCCCTGAATGCTGCTCCGTCCGTCAGAACTTGAAGGGTGCTGGTATTTTGGCGTCGGATTTTCGAATATACAATGGTTTGAAATGGAAAATATCATCTTCGTCATGCATGTCGAAACGTTTTCGGGCGATTGCGGCAATTGTCGCCGCTCTCAATACGCCTTGTCCGTCCGGGGCGAAACAGGCCAGATTTCCCAAGCGCTCCTGAATAACAGCGCGATAGGATCGAACGCCATTTCCCGTAAAAACCGCCGGCGCATTCAGCCTCTGGATTGCCATGTCCGGGGCCAGCACCTGTTCGTCGCTTTCCTGAATCAATTTTTCGTCTATCCAGCGGTATCTGGCTGTATAGATTTCTTTTCGTCCGGCGTCTATCATGGGGCAGATCACCTTATCCGGAACCGCTGCCTGCAGGGCGAGTGCTTCCAGACCGGAAACCCCCGCCACTGGTTTGTGCGCGGCAGCGGCAAGGCCCATAATTGTGCTGATTCCAATCCGAAGACCGGTAAAAGAACCGGGGCCGGCGGTAAATGCAAAACCGTCTATGTCGCGGATATCCGTTTGTGCAAATTCCAAAGCGCTGTGAACCATCGCCATTGCATGGCGGGAATGGCTCTGACCGTTTTCAGAGGTGATCTCCGATAAAATCATAGCCTGATCTGTCACCGCTACACTGCAAGAGCGGGTGGATGTATCCAGTGCAAGTATCCGCATCAGTCGTCATCAGGCTTAAATGCGATATCCAGAACTTCGGACATGTTTTTAACCGGTATAAAATGGATTTTCTTTTTGACATATGCTGGAATTTCTTCCAGATCACGCATGTTTTTTTCCGGGATAATAATGGTTTTAATGCCGGCGCGCAATGCCCCGAGCGCCTTTTCTTTCAATCCACCGATGGGCAATACCCTGCCCCTCAGGGTGATTTCACCGGTCATCGCTACATATTTATTGACCGGTTTACCGGACAAAATGGAAATCAGAGCTGTCGCCATCGCAATCCCCGCAGAAGGGCCGTCTTTGGGGGTTGCGCCTGAAGGGACGTGAATATGAACATCCTGATTTTCCATCGCGTTTTCTTCGATGCCAAGGTCAGCGAATCTGCTTCTGGCATAACTCAGCGCCGCCCGCGCAGACTCCTGCATCACATCGCCGATCTGACCGGTAATGATCATTTCTCCCTTGCCCGGAATCAAGGTTGCTTCCACATACAGCGCCTCACCGCCGACCTGTGTCCACGCCAGACCCGTGCTGAGCCCCACCTGGCTGTCTTCCTGTTCCATTTCCTTGATATATTTTGGAATTCCCAGATATTTATGCAGACTGTGCCTGGAAACGGCAAAAGGCCCCTTTTGTTCTTCCGCCAGCTTGCGCGCCACCTTCCGGCATATGGCGCCGATTTCACGTTCGAGATTACGAACACCGGACTCTGACGTATATTCCGCAATAACATGTTGCAGTGCGGCCGGACTGAACTGAATATCTTCAGGTTTGATGCCGTTTTCCTTGATCTGGCGGGGAATCAGGTATTTTTCGGCAATCACCGTTTTTTCTTCCTGGGTATATCCGGACAATGTGATGATTTCCATCCGGTCAAGAAGCGCCGACGGTATGGTATCCATCATATTGGCGGTTAGAATGAACATTACCTTTGAAAGATCGAACGGCAGATTCAGATAATGGTCGCTGAACGCCGAATTCTGTTCGGGATCCAAAGCTTCGAGAAGTGCGGCGGAAGGATCACCCCGGAAATCCGCCCCCAGCTTGTCAATTTCATCCATCATAAAAACGGGATTGTTGACGCCGCATTGCTTCAGCCCCTGCAATATCCGGCCGGGCAATGCACCCACATAAGTGCGGCGATGCCCTCTGATCTCGGCTTCATCCCGGATGCCGCCCAGGGATATCCGAATGAATTTCCGGTTCATGGCCTTGGCGATAGCCCGTCCAAGCGATGTTTTGCCCACACCCGGAGGCCCGATAAAACATAAGATCGGTCCCTTCATGTCGGGATTAAGCTTCCGAACGCTGAGATGTTCGAGAATGCGTTCCTTGATTTTGTCCAGACCATAATGTTCGGAATCCAGAATTTTATGGGCCTCGGCGATCTGGATGTTTTCCTTGGAGGATTTACTCCAGGGCATTTCCACCAGCCAGTCCAGATACGTGCGGACAATAGAGGATTCCGCGGAATCCGGATGCATCTGCTCGAGCCGCTTCAACTGCCGCGTCGCCTCTGTTTCCGCATCGGTGGACATCTTGGCATTTTTGATCTTTTTCTGGTAGTCTTCAATCTCTAACGCCTTTTCGTCGCTTTCACCAAGCTCTTTATGAATCGCCCGCACCTGTTCTCGAAGGAAATAGTCCCGCTGGGTCTTGGCGATTTCATCACGAACATTGGATTGAATCTTGGCCTGCATGGAAGACAGATCCACTTCGCGTGTGAGCAGGTCATTGACCTTCTTCAGGCGTTCGACAGAATCGATGAGTTCCAGAAGTTCCTGTGATTCCTCAATCTTGAGCCTGAGATTGGAACCTACCAGATCTGCCAGCTTTCCCGGATCTTCAATGCTGTCTAAAATCATGCTGACATCTCCGGTCATCTCTCCGCGAAGCGCCAGGATTTTCTCGGAATTTTCACGCACATTGCGCATGAGCGCCTGAACCTCGATGCTCATCTTTTTTTCAGGGGGAAGTTGAGGGATAATCTCGTGCTTGACACGGTACAGCGCTTTTTTCCGGGTGTACTGAATAATTCTGGATTTGGCGACACCCTGCACCAGTGCCTTGACCCGGCCGTCCGGAAGTTTCAGCATTCGGAGAATACGTCCGATCGTGCCGATTTTATAAATCTGGTCCGGATTGGGATTTTCGACACTCGTATCTTTCTGGGTGGCCAGAAAAATAAAACCATCTTTTGAAACAGCTTCTTCGACCGCCTTAACGGATTTTTCTCTGCCCACAAAAAGTGGCAGCAGCATATCTGTGAAAATCACGATATCCCGTACCGACATCAACGGAAGGATATTAGGAATGCTTGCGTCTTTTTCGTCTTCCTCGATAATACTGACTAAATCATCTTTATCGGTTTCTGCCATTGTAACTCCACAACTGATGGTCTATAATAGTCAATCATATTCCTCCGCCGGTGATATACCACACGACACGATCATCCAGTAGCAACATAAAAAAACATAATAATACATCTTCCGGCAATAACAATGATGAAGTCGCAAAAAGTCAGAATATAGGGAAAGAATATGCCACAGATTTCGCCCCAGGATAAACATTATTTACTGAAGTTTGCCCGTTCTGTCATTGAAAATCATCTGAAAGGCGCCTCGCAGCCCCTGGAGAAGGATACTATTTCTCCGGTGCTTCTGGAAAAATCAGGCTGTTTTGTAACCTTGCACCTGAGAGGTCAATTGCGCGGGTGCATCGGCGTCATTGAGCCGGTAACACCGCTGCTGACAGGCGTACGGGAAAACGCCGTCCATGCGGCTTTTCATGACCCCAGGTTTTCTCCGGTAACGTCAGAAGAGCTGGGGGACATCGTCATTGAAATCAGTGTTCTGACTCCGCCGAAGCCACTGGTGTTTCAAAACGCGGATATGCTGATATCTCTGCTGAAACCAAGCGTTCACGGCGTTATCCTTTCGAAAGGATATCATCGGGCGACATTTCTTCCTCAGGTCTGGGAGCAACTGCCGCGTCCGGAAGATTTCCTGTCACATCTGTGCCGGAAAGCCGGAATGACAGGTTCCTGCTGGAAAGATGCCGGCATTGAGGTCGAGGTCTATGAAGTCATGTATTTTTCGGAAGAATCTTTAGGAGAGGCTGCTTAATCGGTTGTTTGTCCAGAAGGTCAGAGACTGGCCGCATTCATCGTGTCAGCACGGCCGCCATCATGTTCCCTGTATGTCGTGTGCAGGCGGAAACCGTTCCGATAGATTCCGCCAGACGGACGACATGATATAGCGTGATAGGGTCTAATATGCTGTCGAATGCTTTCCGCTTGATTTTCTCTTCGATGTTTTCGGCTTCGTGGTATTGCTGAAGGATGTTCTGGACCACATCGCCGATCCGATGCCAATAAATTTCAGAAAACCGTTTACAGTATTTTCCGGCTTCGGTTGCCATTTTAACGAGTTCTTCAAAGGGATCCATCACGGCATCCACCAGAAGCATGAAATCCTCGTGAAGATATGGAGGAATGAATTTCCGGTCTCGATACGAAAGCCATTCCAGCGCCCGGACAACAGCATCCAGTGTACCGTCCTGCACCTGAATATATTCCAGCAAAAACGCTTTATTCACCGGCATCAGAATATTGAGCGGCAGATGGCTTGCGATACGCAGCTTTATTTCATCCGCCTCCGTTTCGATCCGGATAACCTCTGCCATATGCTCGCTGAAAGATTTACAGTGTGCGTCCATATAACATTCGAACGCCTGCTGAAAAATCCAGGCGCAATCTTTCACTTTTTCGGCATGTTCCTGAATTTCGCCGAAAACAGATTCCATAACGGACGATAAAAATGGCAGCCGCATGGCGACCTCCTGGTGACGTGGTCAAAGGATATATCCATCGAAAAATTCTGATGGAGTATAACAACTGCCACTCGACGATTCAACACAATTTACTGCTGAACCAGGATGCCGCCGAAATTGATGAGTTCGTACCGGCCAACATTTGATCTTCTTTGAGTCATCAGCTTGTTTTGGTTTCCAGTATTTTCCCCTGAGTGCTGATGACAATTTCGGTCAGCGGGATGCTCACCCCAGATGCCTGGAGCCCCTTGCGGACGATTGTCGGCAGGGCGGAGCAGCAGGGCACTTCCATGATCAGGACCGTAATGCTTTTAAGGCCGGCGTTTTTGCAGATTTTGGCGAATTTATCCACATAGCTCTGCGCGTCATCGAATTTGGGGCATCCCATCATGACGGCTCTGCCTTTTAAAAAATCTCTGTGAATGGAAGGATAGGCTACCGGCACACAGTCCGCCACTACCAGCAGATCCGCTCCGTTCAGAAACGGGGCGTTGGAAGGCACCAGACGAATCTGCACCGGCCAGTGGGACAGGGATGATGCATCTTCTGTCTCCAGAGATGTCGGTATGTTGGCGCTCTCACAGGCGGATGCTCCAGGAAACATCTGGAGTTTTGCAGACGGACATCCGGATGGCCGGGATTTCTCCAGCATTGCTTCTACGGCGGTTTCGTCAAATTCTTCGGCTTCCCGTTCAATAATAGTCAATGCGCCGTTGGGACACTCTCCGATACAGGCTCCCAACCCGTCGCAAAACTGCTCTCCTACCACACGCGCCTTACCGTCTATCAGTTTCAGGGCCCCTTCAGCGCACCCGGTGATGCACTGTCCGCATCCATCACAGCGTTCTTCATCAATCTGAATGATTTTTCTGAGTACTTTCATGTGCGATACCTCATTCCATTTTGCTTTCAAAATGATATTCCAGCAAGCATTCGGACTGAGACCGCGAAAGCAAGCGAGCAGCGATGAGACTGTACATTCAGTACGTCGAATCGCGGCACAGCG
>LKPX01000114.1 GCA_001443525.1 Desulfobacteraceae bacterium RAAP-1
CATTCGGACTGAGACCGCGAAAGCAAGCGAGCAGCGATGAGACTGTACATTTAGTACGTCGAATCGCAGCACAGCGAAGCTGACAAAGGTATCAGTTTGAATGCGAACTGGAATGAGGAGTTTGAGTGATAACTGTCGGTACAGATTACACCCCTCAGGAAATGTTAGTGATAGCGGGATCACGGGTATTGGAAGATAACAAAGTGGTTTTTGTCGGTACAGGTCTTCCGATGATTGCAACGCTCCTGGCGCGGAAAACGCATGCGCCGGGTATCACCGCTGTGTTCGAAGCTGGCGCTGTCGGTCCTACGCTGGAGAGCGGTCTTCCATTTTCGGTAGGCGACTCCCGAACGTCCAGTGGTGCATCATATGTCAGGGGTCTAAATTCTGCGTTTGAACTGACCCAGCGAGGGTTTTGCGATTTCGGATTTGTCGGTGGTGCTGAAATAGATCCGTTTGGAAACTTGAATTCCACCATGATGGGGAAGTTTCCGGAGAATTATATGAAGCCTGCAACCAGGCTCCCAGGCAGTGGCGGCGCCAGTGACATGGCATCTTCCTGCGAGCGGACCATTTTGATCATGCCGCATGAGCGCAGGCGCTTCAATAAAAAGCTGAATTACGTCACCAGTCCCGGCTATCTGGATGGCAGCCCCGGAGCAAGAAAAAAAGCGGGATTGCTTGGAAAGGGACCTTATCGGGTGATTACCACAAAGGCGATTTTGGGTTTTGATGACAAAACGCACCGGATGAAACTGCTGCAAACCCTGCCCGGAGAAACTGCGGCCAGCGTTCAGGCTGCAACGGGTTTTGAGTTGCTGATGGATCCGGATGTAACCGCATTCGATCCTCCGACGGATACAGAACTGAGAATGATTCGTGAAGTCATTGATCCCTTGGGCTTTTTTGTAAAGAAACCTCAAAAAGCGCAGGCACTATATCAGTTTTAGACAAAATTGACGGCTTCGTAAAAAATCCGCATGCAGCGCTTGCGCTGCATCCTTCGTTGTTGCAGCGTAAGACAAGTACGCTTCACTCCTTGCGGATTTACGCGCCTTGCCTGCGAACATTTTATGAAGCCATCCATAATAACCTGAAACGGAATCTATTTCACGATGGCCCATTTGCTTGACGTCAGACACTTGGTGAAAACCTATAAATCCCTTACGGCTGTTGACGATATCAGTTTTATGATCCCCTCCGGCGTCTGTTTTGGACTGCTGGGGCCTAATGGCGCCGGTAAGACCACCACCATCGAGATGCTGGAAGGCATTGTTGCGCCGACATCCGGCGATATCTATTATAAAGGCGGCCCTCGCACCGGCAGTTTCAACGAGGAAATCGGTATCCAGTTCCAGAATACTGCGCTTCTTTCTTTTTTGACGGTTCGGGAGACATTGAAAACATTTCAGCAGCTTTATCACAAGACTGCGGATATTGACAATCTTCTGACGGTCTGTAACCTGACGGATATCCAGCACCAATATAATGACCGCATTTCCGGCGGTCAGCGCCAGCGCCTGCTCCTGGCGATCGCGCTGGTGAATCAGCCGGAACTGCTCTTTCTGGATGAGCCTTCAACCGGCATGGATCCGCAGGCCAGACGCAATTTCTGGGATATTATCATGGATTTCAAAGCTCAGGGTAACACCATCATCCTGACCACCCACTATATGGAAGAAGCCCAGGTGCTGTGTGATGAAGTAGCGATCATGGATTGTGGCCGAATTATCACGTCTGGTTCCGTGGACGATCTGATCAACCGTTATTGCCGGGATGAAGTCACGGGACAGTATTGTGCGGAGGCTAATCTTGAGAGTGTGTTTATCAAGCTGACCGGGCGGCAGCTTCGGGAGTAGGGAGGAAACCCAGCTGTTAACGGATTTGGTAATGATTCAGCAAGACATCCTCTGGACACTGCCGGATTATAAAACGAACGATCGTTTTTTATTGACATCCTTCATGTATTTACATACGGTCTTTTGAAACAAAAAATCATCCGTTTCAGCTTTTTTGATGTTTCATATTCGCGTTTATTTATGATGCGAGTTTGAAGTCAGCCCATACGGATAGTGGATGGCTACCTGAAATAACTTTTTTCGATACAAGGAGGTAAAATGAACCAGACGCATTATCCTTTTTGGCCGAAACGACTTCCCAAATTGCTGCCGGTCCCCCATGTCCCCCTTCATGATCTTCTGGAAACATCCGCCAGGCGCTATCCGGAGCGGGCCGCCATAATCTACTACGGCGCAGAAATCACGTATCGCGAATTCTGGAAGCAGGCGTTGCAGTTTGCCGGTGCGTTGTGCGATATCGGCATTCATCCGGGGGACCGTGTGGCGCTGTATTTACAGAACAGCCCGCATTTTGCGGTCAGCTTTTTCGGCATCCTGAGGGCCGGCGCTGTCGTTGTACCGCTCAATCCGATGTTAAAGGGGTCCGAATTCACGGGATTGTTGAGAGACAGTGGCGCTCGAACGGTCATCACAACCACCGACCTTTACCCGGTAATCGCAAAAGAGCTTCAAAATTTCGATAAAAATAATGTCGTGGTTGGCGCCTATCACGACTATCTGCCAACCCAGCCTGCTCTGCCTGTCCCCGTTTTTATGACACAGGCAGCTAAAAGCGTTGAAAATGTAACCCTATGGAAAGATTTTTTGCGTAATGCCCCGATGCCGCCGGACATGACCATTCAACCGGATGATATCTGCCTGCTACCATATACTGCCGGCTCCACCGGCATACCCAAAGGCTGTATGCACACCCACCAGACCATCATGGCCAATGCCATAGGCTCTATTTTCTGGGCTGGCGCCAGTCCGGCAACGGTCAATCTGGCAGCCCTGCCTTTTTTCCATGTCACGGGTCTCATTCACAGTTTTCTGGGAACGGTTGCGGCCGGCGCCTGCTTTATTATTCTGACGCGATGGGATCGGGAAGCGGCTCTTCAGTCCATTGAAAAATTCGGTGTGACCCTCTGGCCCAATATCACCACCATGTTGATCGACCTTCTGGCCTCACCGGATATTCAGCAGCGGAATCTGACTTCGCTTTCTTTTGTCGGCGGCGGCGGCGCGCCTTTGCCGCCGGCGATCGGTGAAAAACTGCTGAATCTGACGGGATTGACCTTTGCCGAAGGCTACGGGTTGACTGAAACTATTTCCCAGACGCATTGGAATCCGCCGGACCGGCCCAAGCTAGGCTCGATCGGTGTTCCGGTTTTCGGTGTGGATTCACGGATTGTCGATATTTCCACATTAAAGGAAGTGCCTTCCGGTCAAACCGGAGAAATCATTTCAAGCGCTCCGCAGGTTTTCAAGGGCTACTGGAACAAACCGCAGGAAACCGCTGAGGCTTTTCTGGAACTGGATGGCCGAAGATATTTTCGAACGGGCGACATCGCTTATATGGACGATGAAGGTTATTTTTTCATCGTGGACCGGCTGAAAAGGATGATCAATGCGGCCGGCTTCAAAGTGTGGCCATCCGAAGTGGAAGCACAGCTTTACCGGCATCCTGCAGTAATGGAAGCCTGCGTTATCGGTGTCTCTGACATGGAAAGGGTGGAAAATGTCAAGGCATATATTGTCCTCAATCCTGAATTTAAAGGTAAAACAACCGCTCAAGAGATTATCAACTGGGCAAAGGAACAGATGTCCGCATATAAATATCCCCGTATCGTTGAATTTACCGATGCACTTCCCAAGAGCGGGGCCGGTAAAATACTCTGGCGCCAGCTTCAGGAAGCTGAAAAAAACAGATAATTCCAGCAAGCATTCAAACTGATACCTTTGTCAGCTTCGCTGTGCTGCGATTCGACGTACTGAATGTACAGTCTCATCGCTGCTCGCTTGCTTTCGCGGTCTCAGTCCGAATGCTTGCTGGAATATCATTTTGAAAGCAAAATGGAATAACAAGCACAGATCACGGACAGACAACGACCATTACATCGCAGGAGGGTGAAAGACATGGCTGCAAAAAGAGTGAATACGGTTCTTGGGCCCATTGCCCCGGAGGAACTGGGAGTAACATTGATGCACGAACATGTACTTTATGGATATCCGGGCTGGGAAGGAGACCAGACGGTGGCTCCGTTTGACCGTACCACGATCATTAACAACGCTGTTGCGGTGTTAAAAGATCTTAAAGAAAATTACGGATTGAAGACCTACGTGGATGCCACACCCAACGACGGCGGCCGGAATGTGGATATATTAAAGGAGGTTTCCGAGAAATCAGAGGTCAATATTGTCTGCGCTACAGGATATTATTTTGAAGGAGAAGGCGCACCAACCTACTGGAAATTTCGAGCCTCTCTGGGCGACATTCGAGAAGAGCTTTATGAATTGTTCATGAAAGAGGCTACTGTTGGGATTTTAAGGACCGGTATCAAAGCCGGGGTTATCAAGGTTGGCTCCAGCATGAATCAGATTACAGATTATGAAAAACTCATGTTCACGGCCGCCGCCAGAGTTCAGAAAGATGCCGGAATTCCAATCATCACCCATACTCAGCACGGAACCATGGGCCCGGAGCAGGCGGATCTGCTGATTGCGTCCGGCGCCAATGCCGCTCATATCCAGATTGGTCACATGAGCGACAACCTGGATATGGAATACCAGGAGCAGACTTTCAAACGCGGGGTCTATGTGGCCTGGGATCGTATGGGCTTGCAGGGCCTGGTGGGCTGTCCGATGGATGAAAACCGCTATCCGGTCATGATAGATCTGATTAAAAAAGGATATGGGAACCGCCTGATGATTTCCCATGATTTTATCCTCAACTGGCTGGGTCGTCCTCTGAATCTTCCGGAGCAGGCCTTTCCCCTGATCGCCAACTGGTATCCCAGCCATCTGTTTAAAAATATCATTCCTGCCCTTAAAAATGGAGGCATAACCGATTCACAGATCAGAACTATTATAGAAGACAATCCGCGACGCTTCTTTGCTGGAGAATGATATAAGAGGAATGTTCTGCATCTCTGGAAATCGGACGATTCGACGAAGACGGATATTCATTTCTGCAGTTTATCGTTCATGGGTGACGGCATGCAAATGAAATTCTATCCGACGCCCGCAGGGTTGATCTGTCCAAGGATGGATAAAATGGATGAAGGCTTCCTCAAATTGTGATATAGTTTCCGGTATGACGTTGATACATCGTATGATTGAGGCCATAACGGCGGGAGATACGCCGCCGAAGATTCCGGCTGCGAAAGTGCTGCTGGGTGTTCCGGCATGTCTGTATGGCGCTGTCGGTCTGCTGCGAAGCGATCTTTACCGATGCGGCATACTTAAAAAGAAAAGGCTTCCCTGCGATGTCATTTCCGTTGGCAATATCACCGCCGGCGGAACCGGAAAAACGCCAATGACCCTGTATTTAGCCAGACTGATTCAGCAATGGGGATATCGGGTCGCGGTGGTCAGCCGGGGATATCGGGGAAAGGCCGAAGCGGCAGGCGGTGTGGTCAGCGATATGTCCGGAGTGCGGATGACTGCGGATGCAGCCGGTGACGAACCGTTTCTGATGGCGACAGCGCTTAACGGAGTTCCGGTTCTGGTCGGGAAAAATCGCTATCAGTCCGGAATGACCGCTATCCGCCAATTTAACACGCAGGTTATTATTCTGGATGACGCATTTCAGCATCTGTCCCTGTTTCGGGATCTCGATCTTGTACTTCTGGACAGTATGGCTCCTTTTGGAAACCGCCATGTCATCCCGCAGGGCATGTTGCGGGAACCTCTGTCCGCTCTTGGACGCAGCGATGCTCTGATCATGACGCGATCCATCGGAAATACCATACATCCGGATATCCAGGGGCGGAATATCCCGGTGTTTGCGGCCTTTCATGAACCTTATGTTGTGTGCCGGATTGCAGCGGGAGAGGCAGCGCCGTCAGGCGCCGCCAGTCCGATTTTAAATCGTCTCGACGGTGAAAAAATTTTTGCGTTTTCCGGTATCGCCCGAAATGCCGATTTTGTGCGTACCCTTGAACAGATGGGCGCAAAAATTGTCGGCTTTCGCGGATTTGGCGATCACCACTCATATGCCGCAGCGGATATTCGGGATATCGTCCGTGCTGCGCGTGCGGCAGGCGCCGATGTTGTGGCGACCACCGAAAAAGATGCCGCAAAATGTCAAAAATGCTTTCGATTTCCTCTGGAACTTGTCATTATCGGAGTACACATGAAATTTCATAATGAAAAGGGTTTTATCCGTTTTGTTCGAAATCATCTGAATTCCGCCATATTATCCTGAAATGAATCCAACATCTCCTACTATCGGTATTGCCGTTATCACCCTGAATGAGGCGGATCGCATTCCGGCCTTGCTGCAAAGCGTCACCTTTGCCGATGAGGTGGTGGTGATGGATTCCGGCAGCAGTGATGCTACCTGTGATATCTGCAGAGCCGCAGGCGCACGGGTTGTTGAACATGCCTGGGAAGGATTTGCGCTGCAAAAGCAGCTGGCTCAGGACATGATATCCACAGACTGGATTCTGAATCTGGATGCGGATGAGCGGGTATCCCGTTCTCTGGGGGCTGAAATCCGGAAAGCGGTTCAGAGCGCGCCTCCGGAAGTCATGGCATTTTCCATGCCGCGCCTTTCCCGCTATCTGGGCAAGTGGATCCGTCATGGCGGATGGTATCCGGACAGAAAAATCCGTCTTGTCCGGAAAGGATGCAGTCAGTGGAGTGGGGACGGGCTTCACGAAAAGCTGGAGGTTTCCGGAAAGGTTCAGGCATTGTCCAGTCCTCTGCTGCACGAAGTATATCGCGATATTGCAGATCAGGTGCAGACCATCAACCGTTTTTCCGGCATCCACGCAGAAAATCATGTGGCGGCCGGATGCTGGTTTCTGGCTGCTGGCGTTTTCCATGCCATCGGAAAGTTTCTGGAATGTTATTTGTGGAAGCTGGGGCTTCTGGACGGTGCTGTGGGACTAATTATTGCCATGAATTCCGCATGGTATGTCTTTCTTAAACACGCCAAGACATGGGAAAAAGGAGCACCGTCCTTATCGTCATGAATGTATTCGCGCGTATGATGACAGCCGTTTTTTCAGTCCTGTTCCGTCTGATCGGGTTGCTGTCGCCTGAAACTGTATACAGGGCTTCACGGATCACAGCGCGGTTGTGGTTCAGACTGGACAAAAAGCACCGTAATATTGTTCGCCGAAATCTGTCTCGGGCGCTGGGGCATGAACTTTCCGGAAAAGATATGCAGGCGCTGACGCTGAATGTCTATGAAAATATCTGTCGGATTCTGTTTGAAATCGGCTGGAGCTATTATCTGAGGCTGGATGATCTGCCCCGCTGCTTTAAATTTCAGGATGTTCACCATATCCGGACCGCGCTGGCCAAAGGAAAGGGCGTTCTGGTGTTAACCGCACATCTTGGAAACTGGGAGCTGATGGTAGCTGTTTCTCCCACACTCGGAATTCCTACCCATGTGGTGTATCGCCCATTTGATTTGAATCCCCTGAATGTGTTTTTTGCCAGGATCAGATCCCGTTTTGGCGCTCACTTGATTCCAACAGCCCATGGCATGCGCAAGATTCTTCGATCTCTCAGGCATGGCGATGCGGTCGCCATGCTGATGGACCAGAATGTGGACTGGTACGAAGGCGTGTTTGTAGATTTTTTCGGCCACAGGGCCTGCACCAACAAGGGGCTGGCCCTGCTGGCGCTCAAAACCGGAGCGCCGGTGGTGCCCGTGTTTCTGGTGCGGGATCAGAATCGTTTTGTCGTGGAATTCTGTGAAGAGATTCCGCTGATTCAAACCGGCGATCGCACATATGACATCGAAGCCAATACCCTGCGCTATAATCAGGCGATCGAAGCCGCCATCCGCCGTTATCCGGCTCAATGGTTCTGGGTGCACCAGAGGTGGAAAACCCGGCCGTATTGTCCGCTGCCCGGAAACAATTCAGGACGTTGAACCGTGAACACATCATCATTTTCCAATATCGTCATCCGCACCCCTAACTGGGTAGGAGATGCGGTCATGAGTACGCCGTTCATACGGGCGGTGCGCAAAAACTTCCCACATGCAGACATTACCCTTCTGGCCAAGCCCTGGGTGTCGCCGGTATATGAACAAAATCCTCATATCACCCGCATCCTTTGCTATGAGGCTTCCGGCAGACACAGCGGAACATGGGGTAAGGTTTGTCTGGCAAAAGACCTGCGGCGGGGCCATTTCGATCTGGCGCTCCTGCTTCAGAATGCCTTCGAGGCGGCGCTGATTACCTGGATGGCCGGCATTCCCGCCCGTCTCGGCTTTGATACCGATGTCCGCGCCATGCTGCTCACCCACCCGATACACCGCTATAAGTCTTTCAAGAAACGGCATCAGATTGACTATTATCTGGAGATACTGAAAGGCGCCGGACTGATGGCAGATAGCGAGCATCTGGAAATTTTTTTCTCAGACACCGAAAAACAGAAGGCCGCCCAGTTTATCGCCGACAGTGGCTGCCTCCGGAATGCACGGGTGATCGGCATCAATCCGGGTGCTGCCTTTGGAACGGCCAAGAGGTGGTTTGCAGAACGGTATGCAGAGGTGTGCGTGCGTCTTAAATCCGTTTATCCCGATATGTTGTTTCTCGTATTCGGAAGTCCGTCCGAAACAGGTCTGGGCGAGACCATCCGCCGGGCTGTGGGAAACGGCTGCGTTAATCTCTGCGGGAAAACCAGTCTGCGGGAAGCCATGTCCCTGATCGGGTGCTGCGGTCTGTTTATTACCAATGATTCAGGATTGATGCATGTTGCCGCGGCCCTGGATACGCCCCAGATCGCCATTTTCGGCTCTACCAACCATACCACCACATTTCCGGCAAGTCCGTTCAGCCGTATCGTGCGAAGTCCTGTTCCGTGCAGTCCTTGCATGAAGCCGGATTGCCCTACCGATCACCGGTGCATGGATGCCGTTCGTGTCGAGCAGGTGTTTGATCTGGCGCTGACGTTGCTGAACAGCGGGAAAACAACATGAAGATTCTGATCGTCAAATTAAGCGCTATCGGCGATGTGCTGCACACCCTCCCGGCGTTAAACGCCATACGCTCCGCGTATCCATCGGCGCATATCACCTGGCTGGTCGAAGCTGCGGCTGCACCTCTGGTGGTCGGACATCCGGCGCTGGACCGGGTGATTGTTTCTCATCGGAAACGCTGGATTCAGGAATTCCGTACGTGTCACTGGAAACCGGCCGTCAAAGACGCCTGCAAACTGATCCGGGATATTCGGGATACCGACTATGATATTATTCTGGATTTTCAGGCGCATCTGAAAAGCGGGGTTTTAATTGCGCTGGCGCGGGGTCGGCGGAAAATCGGCTTTGATCGGGGTATGGCGCATCAGGAACACAGCTACCTTTTTTTAAACGAACGGATCGCTCCGGTGGATATGGATGTTCACGCTCTGGAGCGAAATCTCCGGATGCTGGCGCCGCTCGGTATTCACACCCGGAATATCGTCTATCGCCTGCCGATATCGCAGGATGATCGCGCGATGGCGCGCCGATTGCTGATAGAGGCGGGATGCGATATGTCGCGGCCCTTGATCTGTATCAATCCCGTTGCCAAATGGGATACGAAACTATGGCGAAATGATCGTTTCGCTTCTCTGTCAGACCATCTGGCGGAACGCTACCAGGCCCAGCCGGTCTTTACCGGCGCTGCGGATGATGGCAAGACCGTTCAGGATATCCTTTCCTGCACGACATCGCAGGCGGCTGTCGATCTGACCGGCAAAACCAGCCTGAAAACGCTTGCGGCGCTGTATGAAAACGCCGATGTTTTGATTTCCACAGATACCGGCCCCATGCACCTGGGGGCCGCCATGGGTATTCCCGTGGTGGCGCTGTTCGGTCCTACCGCACCCTGGCGGACGGGTCCCGTGGGTGATCAGCACCACATCGTCCGGACCGGCGTTCCATGCAGTCCCTGCTTCAGGCGCGAATGCGCCTCACAGGAGTGCATGCAGGAAATTTCCGTGGATGACGTTCTGAGATGTGTGGACAGGGTGTTGACGTCCAAGGCGTCCGGTGGCGGTATATCCCCAACACCTTGTACCGTGGAGACTCCGCACTCGTAACATGGATATTTCCGTTATTATCGTTAACTGGAACACCCGCGAATTACTGCTGAACTGCATTCGCTCCGTATATGAAACCATCCCTGAGATTGCGTTTGAGGTCTGGGTGGTGGACAATGGATCGTCTGACGGCAGCCCTGAAGCCGTGAAATCCCGGTTTCCCGAAGTCCGGCTGATTGAAAACCGTCAGAATCTCGGATTTGCCGCGGCCAACAATCAGGCGCTTCGTCAAATGAACGGGCGGTATGCACTGCTCCTGA
This sequence comes from Desulfobacteraceae bacterium RAAP-1, assembly GCA_001443525.1. Classification (GTDB taxonomy): domain Bacteria; phylum Desulfobacterota; class Desulfobacteria; order Desulfobacterales; family Desulfatirhabdiaceae; genus RAAP-1. The sequence continues at coordinate 10,364 of LKPX01000114.1, forward strand.
ATTCCGATGCCGAGCTGACGGAACATGCCGCCCAGAATCTGTTGGCGTTTATGGAAGCCGCGCCTTCCGCCGGGATGGCCTGTGGTCAGCTTCTGAATCCGGACGGTTCCCGGCAGAATTCCTTCGCCAATTTTCCGAGTCTGCTGGCGCTGGTATCCAATGAAAGTCTGCTGCGTCTCTTGTGGCCGTCACGATTTCCCAGCAAATATCGGGATTATACCCATCCCATCGCCATTGAATCCGGAATCGGCGCCTGTCTGATGATCCGAAAATCAGCTATGGATATAGTGGGCATTTTTGACGAAAGCTACTTTTTCTTCTTTGAGGAAACCGACTGGGCGTACCGAATGAAACGCGCGGGATGGGGAAGCTATTTTGTGCCGTCTGCCCGGATTATTCATGCCCAGGGAAAGAGTGCGGGGAAAAGAGCTGCATCCCGGATTCATTTTTACAGGTCCCGGTATATCTATTTGAAAAAATGGCATCCCCACATCCATATCCTGATGGGAGCGGCTATTATCATCCGCCTCATGGTCAATGCGCTTCTTTCGCTGGCAGGAACCCTGCTGGCGCTGGGGCTGGCGGCGGATCTGAGACGTAAAACCGGTGTCTATTTTCAGCTCATCGCATGGCATCTAAAAGGATGTCCATAACATCATGCTGTATTTGCGGTCAGCATGATAGCTTCTACGTTTATTTGCCGCAGCGACGAGGAATGCAGCGCAAAACAGCATGTGAGTTTTTTTGAAGTTGTCACTGGTGAGAATGCCCTTTAGGATACGTTACAAAATAACTTGATCGATACTATTGTAAATATAACATATAAACAGTAACTTGAAAATTGATACATGTCATGTAACGCATCCTTAGAAACGGGGTTCTTTTTCATCCAGGACATCCTTGAATAAATCATTGATCAGTTCACGTCTGTCGGTGTTATCAATGGCAGCGCCTGCATAATTCCGATACAGAGATTCCGCTTTTTTGATAATACGTGTGGCATTGATCCCATCTTTAGAATGTGCTTTTGCCAGATATACTGTGAGCTGGCGCAAATTGCGTTTTTTAGAGACATTTTATTCCATATTCTGATATGACTGGTCCATGACAACCGAACTTGAATTCACACCCGAAATTATCGATATATTGAACTACGAGCGCTATCACTAT
>LKPX01000115.1 GCA_001443525.1 Desulfobacteraceae bacterium RAAP-1
AAAAAGTCCGCATGCTGCGTTGTGCTGCATCCTTCGTCATTGCAGCGTACGAAAAGTACGCTTCATTCCTCAGGATTTGCACGCCTTGCCTGCGAACATTTTACAAAACCGTCCGAAAATCGACTTTTTACGATAGCATCAACTTTTAGTGATGATAAAGATCATCCTCATAATGAGCTTAGCCTGAAAATATACCGCGATCGCAGAGAAAGCGCTGAAAAACACCCCTCATGATGCGATCACGATATTACACAAGAAACCATATCAATTTCAGGCCATTGTTATCCCGGCGGGTTATCTGCGCAACCCCAACGTCTCGATGATGGTGCGATATCTCTGAACATCCTTGTTCTTGACATAGTTCAGAAGTCTGCGGCGTCTGCCAACCAGCATCAGCAAGCCTCTGCGGGAATGATGATCTTTGGTGTGAATTTTGAGATGTTCCGTCAGGTAGGTGATACGATACGTCAAAAGTCCTACCTGCACTTCGGGCGAACCGGTATCCGTGTCATGGATTTTGTACTGGTCTATCAATTTTTTCTTGTCTTCGGGTGTAAATACCACTGTGCAACTCCTCTTCTGTTTTTCAATAGTGAATGGGTGAATCCTGCTTCACTCTGCGGGCATTCATTTCGATGCGCCGGGAACTATTGGCCCCGGCATGCTGATGTCATTCTCCTGCCGTCATAGCTGAATTTCGAGGTGATGAATGCGCCTTACCCCGAACTAAGTCATAACGACTTCTGACGGCTTCGTAAAATGTCCGCATGCTGCGCGTTGCAGCGTATCATAAGTACGCTTCACTCCTTGCGGATTTGCGCGCCTTGCCTGCGAATATTTTACGAAGCCGTCAATTTCAGTCTCCTGCAAACGAACAGCAATAGGTATATCTCTGACACAAAGGCTCGTAGCAGAGAACGGATAGTAACCGATGACTGTTATCCAGAACTTTTAGAAAAGACGCTCCCTCCGTCATTACTGTGGCGGGGATATCCGCATCTGTGATTATCATGCCATATTTAAGTTTATCCGTCAAAGACTTATCCGCCTGAAAGCAGCTCATATCCGGCAGCGATTCAGCCATGCCGATGAGCCGCGAATCAATACTCCCGGCTTCCACCTGCGTTTCCAGTTCCGAAAGGGTAAGCGCATCGGCAAGGGTAAACCGGCTGCTGGCGGTTCTTCGAAGTTCCTGCAAGTGCGCGCCGCAGCCCAGCTTCCTTCCTATATCCATGCACAGGGTGCGGATATAGGTTCCCGAACTGCAGGTAACCACAAAGCGCACATATGGCACTGCGATCTCCTGAATGTCCAGCCGGTAAATTTCCACGCGCCGGGAAGGTTTCTGTACCGGCATTCCTTTACGGGCGAGCTTGTACAGGGGAACCCCCTGATGTTTCAATGCAGAAAATATCGGCGGCGCCTGTTCCGTAATCCCTACAAAGGACGTCATGGCGGTCTGGATATCACCTTCAGAGATATCTCCTGTAAATCCAGTGGCAACCACAGCACCCGTTACATCTTGCGTATCGGTCTCAACGCCCAGACAAAGCCTGGCGGCATAAGTTTTGACGCCATGTAACCAGAAGCGGGCCAGGCGGGTCGCCTGATTGATACAGACAATCAGCACGCCGGTAGCAAACGGGTCCAGAGTTCCGGCATGTCCTACCCTGGCGGCGCCGGTCAGTCGTTTGACAACGGCGACGACTCCAGCCGAAGACATGCCGGCAGGCTTGTCTATCACCAGCACCCCATTAAGGCATTGAGCGCCTTTGGAAAGCATTCGGGTCATGCAACCGACTCGGCAATTCTGAGAATTCGCTCCTTGATTTCAGGCAGGGTGGATTCCAGACTGAACCCGGCTGCGCTTCGATGTCCGCCGCCGCCAAAAGATGCAGCAATGGCTGCTACATCCACACTACCGTCTGATCGAAGGCTGACGTGATAGGGATGTCGCTGCCCGTATCCGTTTTTTCTGCCCGCGCAACCATTCAACTGTTCCTGAATCATGACCGCCATTTTGACATCCTGGATGCGCCGGGCATAATTGATCAGTCCATCAGCGTCCTCCGGCTGTGTCCCGGTTTCAGCCAGCATCTCACACGTCATCGTCATCAGAGATACCTTTCCATTTTCCGATATCTCGATGGAATCAAGCGCCAGGTTCAGCAATTTGATCCTTCCCAGAGAATATGTGCCATATACGCACTGCGCCACCTGATAGGGATCCACCCCGCAGGCCACCATGTTTTCACAGATTTCAAAAGTCGTCTGGCTGGTATTCGAAAAGCGGAAGGAGCCTGTATCTGTCAATATGCCCGTGTAAATACAGGTGGCGATGTCTCGCGTAAATTCAACCCCCATCTTCTTGAACAATCTCCAGAGAATCTCCGTACATGCGCACGCCTGAACGTCTATCAACTGGCAGGTGCCAAAACGGGTGTTGGTAATGTGGTGATCAATATTGATGACTTCCGGTATCCGGCTGACAAGCGAGGCCGCGTCGCCGATACGTGGCAGGTCTCCGCAATCCAGAATCACGGCGGTATCATAGATATCGACGGATTCCAGGTGAGCCGTCACATGGTGTACCAGCGGCAGAAAACGATACACCGCCGGAATCGGACTTTCATTGTACAGCGTCACCTGTTTTTGTCGTCCGACTAACACCAGGGACATGGCAATCAACGAACCGATGGCGTCTCCATCGGGAACGGCATGCGTGGCGACAAACACATTCTGGCTGTTATTCAATAGGGTTATGAGGTGATCCATCGGTGGTAACAATTGATGTTAATATCCTGTCAATGCGTGCGCCATAATCGAAAGATTCATCGTAGTAAAACCGGATATCCGGCACATACCGCAGTTCTATCTGGGAAGATAATGTCCGTTTGATAAAGCCCGCGGCGCTTTGAAAAGCCGCCTCAGCATCTTCATGAGTATATTTGCCTGGCGCCAGTGAAAAATAAACCCTGGCGTTGCGGAGGTCTTTGGACATCTTAACGCCGGTGATGGTCACCATATGCAGCCTCGGATCGTGGATATCCTTCTGGAGGATATCCGATATGATCTTTTGAAGTTCACTGCTGACCCTGTCTGACCGTGCAAACGTTTTCATAAATGCATCATCTCCATTTCGCTGTTAATGACAGATGCCATTTTGAATTCATGCGCCAGATTCAGTATGCTGTCCATTTTAGAATTGACCCGTTGACGGCTGTTGCCTACCAGAGCAAAACCAACCTCCGCCAGTTGATGAATGTCATTGGCTCCGACCTCTGCGACCGATGCGTTGAAATGATTCTGAATCTGATGGATGATGGACTTGACTACCGATCTTTTTTCCTTGAGCGAATGACATTCGTACAACCTGAATGTTATGATTCCGTATCCGATCACCATGACGTTCACCATTGTGATACAGACATGCAACGGAGATATCCGTATGCATGCCGATTGTCCGGCCGTTATTCAACTTCGGGTTTCAGCTCCTCCATATAATAGCATTCAATAATATCGCCGACCTTGATATCATTAAAGTTTTCAATGCCGATACCACATTCGTATCCGCTGACAACCTCCTTGACGTCATCCTTGTACCGTCTGAGGCTGCCGAGCTTGCCATCAAAGGCCACGACTCCATCCCGAAGCAGGCGGATTTGTTTTCCCCTCTGGATTTTTCCGTCCGTGACATAACATCCGGCAATGGCGCCGACCTTGGGTACATGGAAAATATCGCGCACTTCGGCGCGTCCCAGAACCCGTTCTTCAAATGTGGACTTCATCATGCCGACAATGGCATCTTTGACATCCTTAATGACATTGTAAATGATGTTATAAAAACGCATATCTACATGTTCTTCGGCTGCCATCGCCTGAACCTTGGCGCTGGGTCTGACATTAAATCCGATGATAATAGCGTCTGACACGGTCGCCAGGGACACATCAGACTCTGTAATGGCGCCGGTGGCCGAATGCACAATATTGATATTCACTTCTTCGTTGGAAAGTTTGACCAGAGAATCTCCCAGCGCTTCTATGGAACCATGCACATCCGCCTTCAAAATAATATTAAGGTCTCTGACCAGACCATCTTTCATTTGCTCGAAAAGTTTATCCAGGCTCAAACGGCTGGTTTTACCCAGATCCTTGGAGCGCTGTTTCTGGATACGGTGTGAACTGACCTCTCTGGCATCTTTTTCATCCGCCAGAACCACAAGCTCATCACCCGCCATCGGCACCCCCGAAAGGCCGATGACTTCAACCGGCATGGAGGGCCCGGCGGATTCCACCTGCACCCCACGGTCATCCAGAAGCGCACGCACCTTGCCGTAGTGCACACCGCAGACAATAGCGTCTCCGGCGCGCAGTGTTCCCTGCTGCACCAGAACCGTGGCCACAGGCCCTCTGCCGACATCCAGCTTGGCTTCGATCACATGACCGAATGCAGGTCTGCCCGGATCCGCCTTCAACTCCATCACTTCGGCCTGAAGGAGAATCATTTCCAGAAGAGTATCAATCCCCTGGTTGGCCTTGGCGGACACCCGGACAAAAATAGTATCTCCGCCCCATTCTTCGGAAACAAGCCCGGCATCCGCCAGCTCGCGCTGAACACGCTCCGGATCAGCACCAGGTTTGTCTATTTTGTTGATCGCCACAATTATAGGAACATTGGCGACTCTGGAATGGTTGATAGCCTCAAGCGTTTGAGGCATAACCCCATCATCAGCCGCCACCACCAGAATAACCAGGTCCGTAATGCTCGCCCCGCGGGATCTCATGGCAGTGAATGCCTCATGCCCTGGGGTATCCAGAAAAACGATCTGCCCTCTGTCTGTGGTGACGTGATAAGCGCCGATATGCTGCGTAATACCGCCGGCTTCACCCTCTGTCACATGCGTTTTGCGAATTACATCCAGAAGCGAGGTCTTGCCGTGATCTACATGCCCCATGATGGTGACTACCGGCGGTCTTCCAATCCGTTTTTCAGGATCCACATCCTCGAGCTTCATAAGCGTATCTTCTTCAAACGCCGCCCGTTCCACCTCAAAGCTGAATTCAGTCGCCACCAGCACGGCGGTATCATAATCAATGATTTGATTCAGCGTCGCCATGACGCCCATTTTCATCAGTTTCACGATAATTTCACTGGCCTTGACGCCCATACGCTTGGCCAGTTCTGAAACAGCAATGGTATCATCCACTTTAATACGGCGCTTAATCGCCTTGGGCGTGGTGAGCAAGGGCTTTTGCAATACGGGCAATGCCTTACCGCCTTTACCGCCTTTTTTCCCGGATTTCCGCATCCGCGGCGACTCTGAATATAGATCTACTCCCTCGACAATTTCTTTTTTCCGGAAAGCGGATTTTTTCTTGACAGGCTTCAGCTCAATCACTTCTTCTTCAATTTCTTTGACGCCTTTCTTCTTCTTCTTGTCTCTGACAACAGCATCTTTGGGTTTTTCAACGGTCGGTACAACAACCGCTGCCGGTGATGGGGAAACCTTATCTGTCTTGGGTTTATGCCATTTATTCGAATGTGCCCCCGACTCAGCAGCACGCGCTTCCGCCGGATGAACGGTTGCCGCCACCGGCAATTCAAAATCTGCGGGGGGCAGGCTGATAATTTTGGCTGGCATATCTCTTTTGGGTTTCTTTTTCTTTTTTCCGGATTTTTCCAAACGCATGTCCGCCGCAGACTGAGCCTGAATTTCCGGCGAAGCTTCAACCGTTGCTTCCGGTTGCGGCGATTCTTCTGAAGGCGCCATTTCCGGCTCAGCTGCAGGAGCGGGTTCTGATGTCGCCGGAGATATTTCTGAAATATCGGATGGTTTTAAATCTTCCGGAGCTGTCTGCACCTCGGACTTCTCCAAAGACGCTGGAGAGGATGGAACGACAGCCGCTGCAGCCGGAGCCTCAGCAGCAGGAACTTCTCCTCTCGCAGAAACAGGGGGCTTCACTGCAGGAGCAATGATTTTGGCAGGAATTTCGGCGCGGCGGCGCTTTACAGGCTGCTGAATTTCACTACTGGAAGCCGCTTTTTGCGCCAGATGCGGTTTCTTCACAGCTTCTTGCGGCGTATGATGCGTTTCCGCATCCGGAATCACAGAAATTGGTGTTTTGGATACGGGAATCGATTCTTCCACTGACGACAGCCCGATATCTCGCGGTTCTTCGACAGGTCCGACCTCAGCGGATTCAGGCGTAACATCCGCGTCCGCTACGGGCGCAGCGCTTTCTTCTGGGCTGGGCTTTGGTTCGGGGGGAACATCCCTGCGCCTGCGGATAATGGTTGGTTTCACCCTGGCTTCTTCGGTTTTTTTCCGTTTTCCGCCAAGAACATTTTCCCTGATTTTTATAACATCTTCATCTTCCAGAGAGCTGAGATGGCTTATGACAGAAATATTCAGTTCCTGCATTTTTTCGAGCAGTACTTTGTTGGTTATGTTCAGATCCTTGGCAAGTTCAAATACCCTGATTTTTGCCATTTCCCCCCCTCTCAAATTATTGGATACTAGAGCTTTGAGCGCCACTCTGCACACCGTTCGGCTTTCTGATACGGATGTTTTTCATTCAGCATCCGTCTGCTGTGTTTCTGTTTCGGTTTGGGTCTGTCTGGCAGATGTATTTGTTTTTTCTACAGATTTTCGCCTGCGCTGAGAACCGGAAAACGATTGTCTTGCTGCCTCAATGAGTGTCGTCGCCAGAGTTTCATCCATATCGGGAATATCTGTCAAATCCTCAACAGCAGCATGTCCCAATTCTTCGACGGAATAGAAACCCTTCTTGCACAACGCATCCGCCAGAGCGGTACTGACACCCGGCAATGAAGTCAATCGTTCATAATGCTCTTTCATCAGATCATTGTACTGTTTCTCGCTTTTCACATCCAGTTGCCATCCGGTCAATTTGGATGCCAGACGTACATTCTGCCCCCGTTTCCCAATTGCGATAGACAGAAATTCATCCGGGACGATCACTTCCATGCCATGTTTATTTTCGTCTATGATCACTCTGAGAATTTCAGCGGGAGCCAACGCACTGCACACATATTTGGCGGCATCCATATGCCAGGGAATAATATCGATTTTTTCACCGCGAAGCTCCTGCACAACACTTTGCACCCGGCTTCCCTTAACACCTACGCAGGCGCCAACGGGATCGATGTCCGAATCGGAGGAAACCACTGAAATCTTGGCGCGAACCCCTGGTTCACGGGATGCTCCTTTAACGACGACAATTCCTTCGTTTATTTCAGGAACTTCCGTCTTAAAGAGATTGATCAGAAAGTTTGGGTGCGTCCGGGACAAGATGATCTGGGGCCCTCGAGGATCTTCTCTAACATCTTGAATATATGCACGTATTCTGTCACCTCTTCGATAGGTTTCCTTTGGAATCTGCTGATCTGCTGAAAGCACAGCTTCTGTTTGCCCCAGATTAACGATGATGCTTCCATGATCGATGCGCTGAACAATTCCATTGATAATATCGCCTTTTCTTTCGATAAAACTGGAATAAACCGCTTCTCTTTCAGCATCCTTCATTTTCTGGATAATGACTTGTTTGGCGGACTGAGCTGCAATTCGACCAAAAAGCGCTGTATCCATCTTCATACCGAGACTGTCTCCGATTTCACATTCCGGATCCAGTATTCGTCCTTCCTCCAGTGTTATCTGTATCTCCGGATCGGTAATTTGCTCGGCGACTTCCTTAAATTGAAAAACCTCAATTTCTCCGGTTTTGGAATTATATTGCGTTTCAATGTCTATCCGGTTCCCGAATTTTTTTTTGGCTGCGGATTTCAGCGCTTCTTCAAGGGCCTTGATCAGAATATCCCTGTCAATTCCTTTATCTCGACTTATCTGTTCAACCACGCGCTTTATGTCAGTAATGAACATCAGATATCTCCGTTATAATTAACCAGCCTTGCCCGGGTAATGCTTGAATAGGGAATTTCAACGGTTTTGTCACCAATCAGTATCGTAACAGCCTCCTGTGTTACGCCAGACAGAAGACCGGTAAAACTTTTTTGCCCATCCATCGACGGGCATATCTTGATCCTGGCCTGATGACCTTTAAACCGGATGTAATCTGAAAATTTTCCGAGTGGACGGTTACACCCGGGGGATGAAACCTCAAGATGGTAATTCACATTGGCATCCAGATGAATATCCAGCAGATCACTCAACTGCCGACTGATCACCGTGCAGTCCTGAAGAGAAACACCTCCCGGCTTGTCAATATAGATTCGAAGTATGTTTCCGGAAGGCTCACGCTGATACTCGACAAAAACCAGTTCCATCCCCTCTGAATCACAAAGCGGGACAACCAGCTCGTTGACCTTCGCCACGATCTCTTCCCTTTTTAGCCGGGGGGAAACCGCGACAGAGACTTCTGGCGCCTTCTCTCTTTTTCGTGAACGACTCTGCCCGTCGAATTTTTCAGCCATTAAAAATAAAAAAACGGGCTATCGCCCGTTTCCTTTCGTTTCAATGCAGTGAGACCAACATATGTCTGATGTAATAAACCCCAAAAAATTACATGCTACAACCCCACCACACAGGATAGAAAACGTCGCATATTACAACTCTTGATGGCAAGGCAAATTCTGAAACCCGTCACTGCCTGCTCTATCTCTCATAATTAGCACTGTACTGTACGCACCTGCCGTGCTTTAGTATCTAAAACCCCATTTTAGAACAGACCAATCAGCGCTATCTTGCCATCCACAGGGTGAATAAACTCAAATAACACATGGAGCGGGCAACGAGATTCGAACTCGCGACACCAAGCTTGGGAAGCTTGTACTCTACCAACTGAGCTATACCCGCTGATTATCGCTTCTTTTGTATGCCAAAACAGCCGGATTGTCAATATATTTCACGTTCCATATATATTGAACCCATCTATGGCAACAGCGCATCAAATTTTCGGATCAGCCTGTCGGAAATGGTTGTATGCAGATCGTTGACAACGCCATCTTCCAGCGTTTCTTCGAGAGATCGGTATATTAACCTGAATGAAACACTTTTTTTGCCGGACGGCAGACGCCCCCCTTCAAAGACGGCGAACAGAAGCGCTTGTTCCACCAGCGGTTCATTCATTTTCCTGACCGCCTGAAGAATCTGCATGGATTCGATGCTTCTGGATATGATCAGCGTAACATCCCGCGACACTGAAGGGAATCTGGGAATTGCCATTGCGTGACGCACTTCCGGAATCTCTGCAAACAGGCGCTGAATGTTTATCTCAGCTCCATATACCGGCTGCTTGACACCGAAAGCGGCAAGCGTTTCCGGATGAATCTGACCCACGCATCCGATCATCCGGTCATCACACAGAATATGCGCCGCATAGCCCATCTTCAGATACGGCCGTGACATATCCGTAATTCGAGTAAATACCGGTTGATGAACATGCAGTGCCTTCAGAAGCGCTTCAGCGACACCTTTCAAATCGTAAAAATCACAGGCAGTATCGGCTGCATGCCATGAAATATCGTGACGCGCGCCGGTCCATACGCAGGCCAGCATTTCTGTTTCGTCCGGCAAGGCATTCTGGCCGTTACTGATAAACACATTGCCGATTTCAAAAAGTTTCAGATTTCTGGACTGCTGGGTAATGTTATAATAGACAGTATCCAGAAGCCCTGGAATCAGTGAAGTCCTCATGACGCCTTGATCTTCCGTCAGGGGATTCAATATCTCAAGCGTCCGCATATGAATGTCATCGGATTTCAGTCGGAGATGCCTGCAGGCACGAGGATGCACGAAACTGTAAGTGATCGCTTCCGAAAATCCGAACCCGGTCATCAGCTCCAGCAGTTGACGTTTACAATTCCGATGACGGAGTCCTGTCGGTACGCTTTCGGGAATTATCGGGAATGTTGTAGGAATGTGCGCGTAACCGGACAATCTGGCAATTTCTTCCACCAGATCGACGGATCTGGACACATCCACCCGAAACGACGGCGGTAACACCTCCCGCAAATCAGCCGAAACGGATTTTACCTCAAAGCCGATGGACTGCAGTAGCTCATCCATGTTCCGAACATCCAGACTTGTCCCCAGAAGACGGTTGACAGCCTCCGCACTCAAAAGAATCGGCGTTCGATCCGAAGCCCCCGGATATTCATCGATATAACCACGGCTGCAGATTCCCCCGCATATTTCCACCATCAGCGCCGCTGCCCTGTCCAGCGCAAACAGTGTTCCTTCCGGATCGACACCGCGCTCAAAACGGTGAGAAGCATCGGTATTCAACCCAAAATATTTGGAGGTTTTCCGGATGCTGACAGGATTAAAACATGCGCTTTCGATTAAAACCGTTCGGGTATCAGGGCCGATTTCAGAATTACAGCCTCCCATAACGCCCGCAATGGCTACCGGTTTTTCGCCGTCACAAATCATGAGCATATCGTCTTTCAACGTACGCGTTTTGTGATCGAGCGTTACAAACGATTCTCCGGAGGCAGCTCTTCGCACGATAATGCGACGATCCGCCAGAAGATCCAAATCGAATGCATGCAGCGGCTGCCCGGTCTCCATCATGACAAAGTTGGTAATGTCCACCACGTTGTTGACGGGCCGGATACCGACCGATATGAGTCTGTCTCTGAGCCAGAAAGGGGAAGGGCCTATGGTGATATGGCTGACCACTCTGGCGCTGTAACGAGGGCAATGGTCCGGCGCCTGAATGTCCACAGATGTCATTTGACGGATATCATCGCCGTTTTCCGGCAATTGAATTTCAGGAAAATGCAAAGAGGCATTCTGTATGGCGGCAGCTTCCCTGGCAATCCCGATAAAGCTGAGGCAATCCGCACGATTCGGCGTCAAGCCGATTTCCAGAACCGTATCCAACTGCTTTAGCGCGGAAGCCAGACATTCTCCAGGCGTCAGCGACTCATCCAGTATCATGATACCGCTCCGATCTGGCCCCAGTTCGAGTTCTGCCTCGCTGCACAACATCCCTGATGATATTTCCCCGCGTATGACGCCGATCTCAATGACGTTGCCGCCGGGAAGATTCGTTCCCGGAAGCGCCAGTGCAGACAGGCAGTTGACATGAACGTTGGGCGCTCCACATACCACAGGAACCAGTCCGTTTCCAGAATCCACCATACAGCATTTCAACCTGGCGGCGTTGGGATGCTGCGACACGCTGACAACCCGGCCAACGACAACGGTCTTCAAGTAGTCGTACCGGTCATAAACGCCTTCGACTTCCAACCCCACCATTGTCAGCGCATCAGCAAGACGATGAACGTCCCACAAAACAGGGACATATGATTTAAGCCAATTCAAACTGATTTTCATCTGATAACGACCCTATTTACCCATCGATAAACCCGCAAAAAAACAAAATGCAGATGACAGAACACAAAACCGGCCCTTTATTTTGAAGCCATATCATTCCAGTTCGCATTCAAACTGATACCTTTGTCAGCTTCGCTGTGCCGCGATTCGACGTACTGAATGTACAGTCTCATCGCTGCTCGCTTGCTTTCGCGGTCTCAGTCCGAATGCTT
>LKPX01000116.1 GCA_001443525.1 Desulfobacteraceae bacterium RAAP-1
AGAAAAGAACCCAGTTGCACCAGGTACCTTTATCCCCGTAGGCTGGCAGCATGGAAGCTGGATTGTTTTTCTCGACGTCGATCTATCATAGCCAATTGATTCTTATGAATTTTGGTATCCCATGCAACTGAACCAGCGCCGCAGTAAATCACCAAGATGGGGTTATATATTCGTTGGAATACCTGGGGGATCGAATCCTGTTTTATTGATCATGAAATATTTCTATTCATCCAACCATGATTCATGTGAATGCAGTATCTTCCAACCTGTGGACTCCTTTTTCCATATCATTGTAAATACATGTTTGGATTTAATATTGTTTCCGTCTTTCAACTTAATCTCTGATTTTTCTTCACTTGTCATAAGGGCAATGTTCGGAGCCAATGCAGTAACACGTAATTCGATCAGCTCAACATGCTGCCGTTCTCTCATTAAAAAATAATTTGTTACTGCATCCACCCATAAATTTCGTGTGGGATAATAATCTGTTCCTGCAATTGTTGATAAAAACCCATCATTGCTGTAATACTTTGACCATTCACTTGCATTCTTTTGGTTTAATGCCGAAACCAGTTGATTGAACTGATCCTTAACTTCGTTCTCGATATCTGTATATGTGTCCACAGTTATTTCCTCTTATGCGTGGTTAATCTTTAACGGCGCAGTTATACTGTCTGATTCAATTAGATTAGATTGTTACCCAATGTCAACTTGAAATATTGAAAAGTAGGGTAACCAACAGCATGGCACTGGTTCAGTTTAATGGAATCGGCTCATCGAATCATTCCGAAGGGTTAAAGTGGAATGATAATGAGAAAAGAATCCAGTTGCACCAGGTACCTTTATCCCATTAGGCTGGCGGCATGGAAGCTGGATCGTTTTTCTCGATGTCGGTCTATCATAGCCCGTTGATTCTTATGTATTTTGGCATCCCATTCAACTGAACCAGTGCCTAATTGCTCGCACTTTATAACCGAAAGATTAAGGCTGGTTTAATTATAACAAATTAAAATCTATATAAATACCGGCAAGATTCCTTGTTTTTGCGAAAAAACAAGGAATCTTGCCGGTATGGACATTAAGTTGAAATTCGCTCCTTGTTTATTGAACTGTTGACACAGTGACAGGTACAGCCAAGCCATCACTAACAATCTTCTGATTATGCCGGATATCATAAATTATGATAATTAAGTTATATGGTTATCATGGGGATGCGCTTTCGTTATCGGTGTTGACCGGCGACTTCATATCCCATGTCAAACGCCCGGATATTGATATCCACAAACGCGGCTTTGGTTTTGGTCTGAATCGCCTGCTTGACATGTGCTGAGGTCAACGGCAGTACGCCGGTCTGAATCAGAGCGCCGAGCAGCACCATGTTAACCGCCAGGACGTTTCCGGCGGTTTTGGCGATCTCGACGGCGTTCACAGCGACCAGGCGGGCCGTTCGGCTGCGAATGGCCTGTTGCAGCTCAGCCATGTCCGGATACACCCCCTTACCGATGGCCACGGTAAACGGGGGCAGGGGAGACAGATTGGTGATAATCACCGTCTGTGCGTTGCATTTATTCAGACCGCGGAGGGTTTCCGATGGCTCGAAACCTACCAGAACATCGGCTTCGCCGTCTGAAATGATGCTGCTCCGGGCATTGCCGAAGACCAGAGCGGATTCCACCACACCGCCCCGCTGGGCCATTCCGTGGATTTCACTCATGCGCAGGGGAATGCCGGCCAGAAGCGCGGCTTCGCCCAGGACACTCGACGCCAAAAGATTTCCCTGGCCGCCGACGGCTACCATAATAAGACGCGTACTATCTGACATTGTAACGAATCCTTATTTTAATAAAGCGGATTAAGCCTTGACAGGCAAGATGGCGTTTTCAGGACATATCTGGGCGCAGACAGCACACCCCGCGCACATGACGGGGTCGATTTTGACGGCGCCTGCGGCATCCAGAAAAAAAGCCGGGCAGGCCAACTGGCTGATGCACTCCCGGTGGTTTTTGCATTTGTCGCTGACATAATATGGCCGTGTTTTGGTTTTTTTGAAACCTTTGGCGTACAGCGTACACATTTCACGCGAAATGACGACCGACACGCCTTTGAAGTTGAACGCTTCCTTCAGGGTTTCGATGCTTTTTTTCACCTTGTAGGGCTGAATGACCGCCACATGCGGCACCCCCAATGCCCGAACCACCGCTTCGATGGAAACCTGGCCGTAATCCTGAAAGTTTAAGAGCTTCATATCCACGCCAGGGTTGGGTTGATGGCCGGTCATGGCGGTGACGCCGTTATCCAGAATTACGAGTGTAAAGTTGTGGTTGTTGAAAACCGCATTGATCAGGCCGGGGATTCCGGAATGAAAAAATGTGGAATCGCCGATAAAAGAGATTACTTTCTTGTCTGTTACCCGCGAGAAGCCGCAGGACGTTCCTGTGGAAGACCCCATGCAGATCAGAAAGTCACCCATCCCCAGGGGCGGCAGAAACCCCAGCGTGTAGCAGCCGATGTCTGTGGGATAAATGGTCTGCATGCCTTCCGCCGCCTTTTTGACGGCATAATAGGTGGCTCTGTGAGAGCATCCGGCGCAAAGGTTGGGGGGCCGCTGAGGCACTTCCGGAACGCCGGATAAATCCAGACGGGGTTTGGCAGGGCAGGGGACGCCAAAATAAGAAGCCATCACTTCCCGGACCATCCGCGGATCGAATTCGTACAGTCTGGAGAAAAGCCCTTCCCCCTTGCCTTGGATGGGCAGCGTCAGACCGGCTTCCTGCGCAAACGCCTTGACGGATTCCTCCATATAGGGTTCGCCTTCTTCGACCACCAGCACTTTTTGGCAGGAAGCCAAAAATGTCTTGATCACGCCCGCAGGCATGGGATGCGAAAAGCCGATCCGCAGAATCCTGATCTGATCGCCAATGCCCAAATCCTGTACCGCATCCGATACATACGCAAAGCTGACGCCGCTGCAGATCACGCCCCAGGAACCATTGCCGGACACGATGTTATAGGGGCTTTCGTCACTGCACCGGGCCGCCTGATCCAGATGGGCCAGGAGTTTGACATGCAGTCTGCGGGATACGGCCGGTACCGTCACATAATTGAACGGATCTTTGATGAAATCGCCCCGGGATATTTGTTTCCGGATGGTTCTCAGTGTGACGACAGCCGTAGAGTGATTGATCCGGGTGGTGGTTCTGAAAATGACCGGTTCCTGAAGGGTTTCGGAAAGCTCGAAAGCGTGGGAGATCATTTCGCCGGCTTCTTCCACCGAAGAGGGTTCTAGTACCGGAAGTCCGGAAAGTTTGCCGTAATAACGGTTGTCCTGTTCGTTCTGGCTGGAAAACATGGACGGATCATCCGCGCTTACGATGACCAGCCCCCCTTTGACGCCCACATAGGCCAGCGTCATCAGTGCATCTGCGGCCACATTCATGCCCACATGCTTCATGATGCACATGCTTCGGACTCCGGAATTGGCGGCGGCTGCAGCCACTTCAAGGGCTACTTTTTCATTGGTGCTGTATTCGAAATACAGATCGGTTTCACGGGAGATCTGAAAAAAATTATTGGCAATCTCGGATGACGGTGTGCCGGGGTAGGTGGCGGCGACGGCGACGCCGGCTTCAATAGCTCCTCTGGCGATAGCTTCATTGCCCAGCATGACCATTTGCAGGCCGGGCTGATCGGTTAGCAGTTTGTGCATAATTCCTTCCTTACACGGTGTTCGATTTATGGCTTGAAAGCCTTTGTCAGGGACGGATCCATGACAGCCTCATAGCCTGTCAGGCGGGCGATGACCCTGTGTTGAGCATCCAGAAACGTAAAATCGCCCTGAAGCCTGTGATGATCTGTGTTTCGCACCTCCAGCACGGCAAGAACCCCTGCCGCCGGAAAACGGCTGCAATACTGCCGATAGCTTGCGCCGAATGTGGGCAGAGAAAGAACTCCCTTTTGCTCATAGCACCAGACAATGGCCATCTGAAAGGCCGCGTCCAGCGCCAGTGGATCGCCGATCCAGCGGCTGCGAAAAGGTTCGGTGGTCCATTGCTCCGGCGGCGGCGCAGACGCCAGTTCCGCTGTTATGGCGGAAGGAGACAGGCTGATAATGCGCTGAAGCCCTTTGAGCGCATGACCATGAAACAGGATTTTATCGTAGATATCGTCAATGGACCGGTGGTAAGCATGGGCGGGACCCAGATATCGCGACAGGTCAAAGTCCGGCGGTTCGGAAAGCTGGTCACACAGCACGGCCTTGGCGCGGCTGTGGATGACTTCCTTTCCGTTCTTAAAACCGTCGCGGATTTCCACATCCATTTCGAAAAACGTATCGGCTCTGCGGGGCTTTCCGGTCATCAGGCGGATGGTTTTCTTGCCGTCATCCAGACGGATGCCTTTAAGAAGGCGGATGTCATCCAGCCCCATAAGCTGAAGGCCGGGGTTTTCATGCAGCGCGCTGTGCCCCAGCCATTCGGTGATGAGGGCAAACGGCACCACAGGTTTGCCATCCAGGATGTGCGCTTTCAAAATAGGATAGCGGGCGACATCGATTTCCCGCTTGATGCTGAGCGATAAATCACTGGACGGCGCTGTGGTAATGGATGCAGCATTTTCACAGCCCGCGGTAATCACCACTTCAACCGGTTCCGAAACGCTTGTTGTCATTTCCCGAACCATGCACTGTGCGCCGTCTTCGAGAGGAATCAGCCGGATGTGACTGCGTTCGAATTCGCGCTTGAGCGCATCCTGCACCATGCCGCCGTCCCAGGGGCCCCAGTTGATGGCGGCCACCCGGCATTCGGGGCGGCGCCTGGATTCCCGCTGCGCCATCTTGTTCAGAGCTTCGTTGGCCATGGCGTAATCCGCCTGTCCCTTGTTGCCGGTTCTGGCGGCGATGGAGGAAAACACAACGATCTGCCGGAGGGGATCCATTCGGGTGGCTTCCAGAAGCGCGGCAAAGCCTTTGACCTTGGTGTCGAATACGGTGTCGAACTGTTCCGGCGTTTTATCCAGAATCCGCCGGTCTTCCAGTACACCGGCGCCATGAATGATGGCGGTGATCGGGCCATGCAGCCGCCGAACTCCGGAAAGAACGGCTGAAACTTCCTGAGCGTTTTTCACATCCGCCGGATAGTAGGCGACCTGAGCGCCCGCGGCGCAGATGGCCTTTAAAGAAGCCTGTATATCACGGTTGGCCTGATGACGGCGGTAAGCGGCTTCGAGGTCTTTAGGCGTCGCCGGATGGCCGGGTTCATGAGAAAGAATCGCCTGTTTCATGGCCGAAGGTTCTTCGATGCCGGTCAGCCAGTCGGGTTCGGGAAACGGTTCGGCAGATCGGCCCAGAAGTATCAGGGTCGGCTGAAAAGAGGCCGCCAGCGCAATGGCGGCCTGAGCGGTAACGCCTCTGGCGCCGCCTGTGATGACGACGACGTCATCACGGCCGAGGCGATGAGAGCCCTGGGGGATAGACGAAGACTGCAAATGCAGTTTATAGCAGGATCTGTTTGGCAGTTCGGCGCTTAGACCCGTTTCAATATGACCTTCCGGAGCGTTTGCGCATATCGCTGTTACGATATTTCGGGCCAGGCGCTGGATGTCCTTCCAGCCTGGACCGATATCCAGAGCCCGGCATCGGACGCTTTGCCATTCGATGGCGGCCGTCTTGACAAGGCCGGCAAGTCCTCCGGAGATCGGGCGGTCGATCGTCTGCCCTTTCAGACCAAAGGCGCCATCCAGACAACTGACCGCGGCAAATACAGCGCCGGACCCCGCAGCATCCAGAATGTCTTTTCCAAAACGCCGGGCAAGTAAAAAAGCGTGTTTTAAAAATGCGGTGTCCCGTGCGTTCAGAGTGGTGCTGTCCGCCGCTGCGGCCGTACTGTCATGGGCTGTGCTGTGGTCTGCCGCATCGGGCGGCAGCAGGATCAGACCCGACGGTTGCATCGTAAAGGTCGGTGTCAGCATTTGCTCAGGAGACAGGACTTCGGCCTGGCCTCCACGTGACCGGATTTCATCGGCGATGGCTTCAGCCAGTCCCGCGCCGTCGTCAGTGACAAACACCGGACGGTTTTGGGAAAAAGACAATAGGGCGTCCGTGTCCATTCTGGTTTCGGTAAAAGACAGCACCCGCCGTTCTATAGACAGCGGTTCCGAAGCGTGCGGCTCGGTCAGGGTACATGACGAGATCTGTGCTGCGGGTGACGGCGATGCAGCGCATCCGGATGCAGAGGCTTCGGCGGCTGGCGTACAGGTTTCGGATTTTCCCGCAGGCGTCTTCTGAGGCATATCGAGAAATCCGGCGATTTGCCCCAGCGTTTTGAGGGTTCCGAGGACATCGGGCGGTATGGAAGGGATGCCCGGCATTTTTTCTTCAAGAGCCGCAAGGATTTCAACGCGCTTGATGGAATCGATGCCCAGATCGGCTTCGATATCCATATCGAGCGTTAACATATCGACCGGATATCCGGTCAGACGGCTGACCACCTCCAGAAGCGTGGTTTCCACAGCGCCGGTGGATGTTGTTGCTGAATGAGTCTGGGCTGTGGTCAGCGGCAATGATGCAGCCGCATTCGGACAGGTGCAGGAAGAAGTGCTTGCGCTTGAGCCGGCGAGAAACTCGCTGATCTGCCTGAGGGTTTTAAGGGTTCCGAGGATATCCGGCGGGATAGCGGGAACACCCGGCATTTTTTCTTCAAGAGCGGCAAGGATTTCGACGCGTTTGATGGAATCGATGCCCAGATCGGCCTCAATGTCCATATCGAGCGTCAGCATATCGACCGGATATCCGGTCAGACGGCTGACCACTTCCAGAAGCTGCGATTCCATCTCAGCCGGGCTTTCCGTGTGTGAATGCGCTTGAGCTGTTTCTGGTGTGGGGATGGTTTCTGCCGGCGGTTTGGCCGACACGGACGGCGCTTCCGGGTGAATGGCCGGCGCGATATCCGCCGGAAGGGGCGGTGATGTTTCACGGTATGCCGGAATCGTTGCTGTGACGGGGGGTTCAATTTCTGAAAAGGGAACGCCGGAAGCCGCCGGGTGAATGCCCAGAGATGTTTCGGCAATGCGCTGGGTGTGTTCCATCATCTTCTGAAGCGTCCGGCTGGCTTCGGTCTGGGTCTGTAAAAACAGCTTGTGGGTTTCGGCAGTCTGGTACTGCAGGGCCTGCATGGATTTTAACCCTTCCTGAACGGTCTGCAGGGCGCGGGAGACAATGTCCGGCGTCGCCGCTGTCGTGCAGGTGGCGGCAGGATTGTCTGAAAAAATTGATTTGGGTTTCGGGCTCATGAATTTTTCCACGGGTTCCACCCGTTTCCGGGGGGGCGTTGAGGGTTGTCGGGGTGAAGAAGGCGACGACGGAGTCTGAATGGGTACAGATGTCCGGGGCTGTGACGAAACGAGCGCCGAGGCGCTTACGGGCGGATTGGGTATGTGGACCCGAGGCTTTCGGGCTTCGGGGTTGCGGTAGTTGGCGCCGGAGAGCGGCACTTTCATACGGGCTTTGCGGGGCGGCGCCGTTGGGCCTCCGCCTTCCCAGGCCGTCAGTTGTACGGGATACCCGGCGGCTGCGAGGCGGCAAAGGACACTGGCCAGATCTCCCAGCGAGGATTCCTTCCCGGATGATGCATCTGCCGCGAGCGCCAGCCCCGGGCGGTTTTTGAGAATGGCGCGCACCAGTCCGGTAAGAATGGCTCTGGGGCCTACCTCCACGAACGTGCGGACCCCGGCGGCGTATAAGTATTCGATGGTGTCCATAAACCGGACCGGACGAATGATCTGGTCGGAAAGCAGCGACCGGACAGCCTTCGGGTCTTCAGGATAGGGCATTGCCGTGACATTGGCGATGACCGGAATGGCGGAAGGCTGAATTTCGATAGACTCCAGAAACGTCGTGAACGGATCGCGGGCATCTTGAACCAGAGGGCTGTGAAAGGCCGCCGCAACCGGCAGGCGCACGGAAGAAAAGCCGTTTTGTTTGCACAGGGATTCCGCTTGCAGAATGGCTTCTGCGGTTCCGGACAGAACGCTTTGAGACGGACTGTTCAGATTGGCGATAACAACCGGGCAGGAGGTGCTGCGGATAAGGGCATCCAGTGCGTCCACCGGCGCTTTGACGGCAATCATGAGCCCGGCGTGTTCCTTGTTTCCAGCCTGTTCCATAAAATAGCCGCGGGCTGCGGACAGATTCAGAAAGTCTTCCGGGGAAATCCGGCCTGCGCAGGCCAGGGCCGTCAGTTCGCCGTAACTGTGTCCGCAGACCGCGTCGGGAACAACGCCGAAATGTTCCAGAATCCGGAATATTCCCAGACTGACGGCGCCGATGGCCGGTTGCGCGATACGGGTGGATTGCAGCGCCTGCTTCAGCGCGTGCTTCTGAATTTCGTCCGTTTCAGCCGGTGGATATATCTGCTGGCTCAGACGCATGTCTGCGAGGTGGCCGCAAGAAGATGAAAATGTATTGAAAACTGCGTCGGCTGTGGCAATGGCGTCCATGACCTGGGGAAACATGCAGGCCAGCTCTCTGACCATTCCGACGTACTGGCTGCCCTGTCCGGGAAACAGAAACGCCGTTTTTCCTGGCAGTGCACCGGTTCCGAAAAACAAGCGGGAAGAAGCACTTCGAACCGGTGTCTCCGGCAGGTGATCAAGCGTTTCCAGTGCTTCGGAACAAGCGCTTTGCAGCAGCTCCGCCCAGGATACATCCGGGTCCGGACGCCGAAGAACCATCAGGAGCCGCAAGGGAGCCTGGGCGGAAAACGTGGCGCGGGTTCCGGCGGCGTGATAGGAAAACTCCGCATCCGGAAATTCACGGATGGCCCGTGCTTTCCAATCCTTGAGTTCGATTTGGAGCGCTTCCGGCGAAGCGGCGGAAAAAGATAAAATTTCAACGCCGCCATCCCAGGAAATTTCCGGCTTTTGCGTCTGGTGCTCTTCGAGTACGATATGAAAATTGCTGCCGCCGAATCCGAAAGCGCTGACACCGGCCCTGCGGGGGTGAGCGCTGCATGGAAACCAAGGGACGGTGGTGTGGTTGAGATAAAACGGGCTGTCAGCGATTTTGAGACCGGGATCCACTTCCCTGGCTTTCAGCGTCGGCGGCAGCACTTTGTGATAAAGGGCAAGCGCCGCCTTGATCAGCCCTGCGGCGCCGGCAGCCGCTTTGGCATGGCCGATCATCGATTTGACGGAACCAATGGCGCAGCGATGAGAACATGACGCGGTGTTGTCTGTTGATGGAAATTCGCCGAAAACCTGTTTCAGCGCCGTAAATTCCACCCTGTCCCCCACCCGTGTGCCGGTGCCGTGGGCTTCAATCAATCCGATGGTTTCAGGATGAATGCCGGCCTGCTGGTAGGCGCCGCGCAGCGCACGGGCCTGGCCTTCGGCTCTGGGAGCGTAGATGCTTTGCGATTTGGCGTCGCTGGATGTTCCGATGCCCTGAATGACCGCGTATATCCGGTCATGATCTTTTTCGGCGTCTGCAAGGCGTTTTAAAACGACCATGCCGATGCCTTCACCAAGCAGGATGCCGTCCGCATGTTTGGAGAAAGGCCGGATATCGCCGCTGGCGGACAATATCCCGGTCTGGGAAAAACACATGTGCATGAAGATATCGTTCAGGGTGTCCACGCCGCCGGTGATGACCATATCGGCACGGGAGGCAGTCAGCTCCATCAGGGCCAGATGCACCGCGCTGAACGAGCTGGCGCAGGCCGCATCCACCACGCAGTTGGTGCCGCCCAAATCGAGACGGTTGCAGATGCGTCCGGCGACCACGTTCCCCAGAAGTCCCGGAAATGAATTTTCCTGCCAGGAGACAAATCCGTCGGATATCCGCTGCATGATATTTTGAACCCTGTCCGGAGATATTCCGGAATCTTCGAGGGCTTTTCGCCACACCGGATGCCCCAGACGGGTGGCCAGCGGAATCGTCAATTCCTGCGTCCCGGTGACGCCTAAGATGACGCTGGTGCGCTGACGGTCGAACGGCTGGCCGCCGTCCGGCCCGTATCCTGCATCTGTCAACGCCATCTTTGCGACAACCAGTCCCAGAAGCTGCGAACTGTCTGTGGCTTCCAGAATGGCAGGCGGAATCCCGAATTCCGATGGGTCAAAATCCATGACAGGAAGAAATCCGCCCCGCCGGCAGTACACATGGTCGGGTGTTTTGGGATCCGGATCGAAAAAATCGTCCGGCGACCAATGGGTGTCCGGAACATCGCTGATAGCATCGCGTCCGTGAACGATCAACCGCCAGAATTCCCTGGCGTTGGGGGATTTTGGAAAGATAGACCCGATGCCGACAATAGCGATGGGAACAGCAGCCGCCTCAGGCGGACGTGCCATGGAATCAGCCTGTATTTCTGGTACAGGCATGGGAGACTCTAAATCAGGCAAACCAGCACTCCTTGAACGATTCCCTGAACGGCCATAAATTGCGTTTTCCATAAACTCCTTCCCCCAGCAGGAGGAGGGCTGGAGGCAAAAAACACAGACCGTGACGGCTCAGAGTATATCAAAAAATTATAAATAATCACTTGTAATTATAGCAATTTTAAAAAGGATGATTCCATCGTAATCCCATTTTCTGAATATCGTATGAAATTATGAAGTGAAGCTCCACCTGCAGAGCGGGTGACCTCAGGAAGCCCCCCATAGGGGGCATTGACATAGGGAAAGTCCTGCTGACGGCATAAATGCCGAAATATCTCCCCTACTTTTTTCCGAAATTTTTCGTACAATACTTTCTGTCTGATTTCGGAACAAATACCACATGGTATTTAATCCCTTTTAACATGCGATAAGTTTTCCCAATCATGCATAGGTTCATCCTCCATCTTACCCATTGGAGCTTTCCTGGAGGATGAACCTATATTATTTCACACCGGATCGGTAGAACCTGTCCAAGTCCTCCACTATAGGCGGATATTTTGGATTATAATAAAAAGACATGAAAATGTTATAAATACCATAACAGGCAGCCAGGGTCAATCGGCTATACTTCAAGTTCACGGTGATTTTATTCTGACCAATATTGACGACTTCGTAAAAAGTCCGCATGCTGCGTTGCGCTGCATCCTTCGTCGTTGCAGCGTACGACAAGTACGCTTCACTCCTCAGGATTTGCGCGCCTTGCCTGCGAACTTT
>LKPX01000117.1 GCA_001443525.1 Desulfobacteraceae bacterium RAAP-1
TTCATGGTGTATTCTCCTTTTTTATTACATGCCCGAAATTAGGCAGGTACGGGAGTTATACACCAATCATCTGTTTTTTTTGTTGTTTTTTCTGCCGCGCATGCGGCTTCGTCCAACAAGTCGCCCAAGCCGACGCCGACACGCACCGATTTCACCAGCAAGGCAGCGGCGGCGCGGCTTAGCTCACCGTTATATCTATGAGTAACTTTGTGAAAAGAATAAAAGACAGAGAAAGTCTGATTGAGGCTTTAAAAAAACAATCAGAAAGAACTAAGTCCAAAACCACAATATTCTTAGTGATATTTTTGATTTGTTTTTTGTTTGGAAGCATATACTTCATGCACATACTATTGACCGGATATACCAATAAAGTAGGTTCGGATGTTGCTGGTATAATCATGGCTATTTCAAAAGGAACTTTCACTTCTTACTTTATTTCCTTCATTCTCGGTATTGTTATAGGCTATTTTCTTATGATTTTGACTTTCAAATATAATAAGAACGATTTATTAATCGACTATTACGAACGAATTGAAAAATTAGAGAATGAAATTAAAGAGTTAAAAAAGATATAACAACCAAGTGCAGGTGACGCATTCCGCGTTGCTCCATGCGCCCCTGACTTGGAGCGTTATGTGATAGAGGAGACATATTGAAAGCATTAGGTGTCGGATTATTACTAATCCTCTCATTCTGTTTGGGGATGATTACTGTTCAGCCAAAAATAATAGAATTCTTTATTTCAATCAATTGGTCGAAACAATCAGTCGCAAATATTGCAGCGATCATGGCGGCTATAGGAACTTTCTCTGCTGTTATTGTAGCCTTAAAGCAATCCCATGAAGCAAAAACAGAAGCTGAAAAGAATCGCCAGGAGGCCACCAACGCATCAAAAGAGCAAATTAATCTATATAATAATGTCCTTGTTTCCCCGCCCGACATGACAAACTTTTTTATAGGGTTAACTCTCACTAACATTGGGCAAGTTCCTGTTCAACTGCAAAATCTCTCTTGTTGTTTTGACACTGCGTCAACTCATATGCTCGTAACAAATGAAATGATGGAAAACTGGTCAGCCAAGTTACCCTATATCTTGCCTCCAGGAGCAAAAGTAACATTTACTATCAATCATATGGTGTTAATGAATTTTGCAAGATATGCAGTGCAATTTGGTAACGGAGACCCTTCAAATATTAGATTCTCGGTTTCAACAAATTTAGAAACATTTTATAGCGAAATTAATAAATCAATAGCTGAAAAAGTCAAAATACTAATCCAACATAAAAAAGAATATATAGACGCCCAGATAGTTAATTCTCAAAGGGCACAAGAGGAATATGATTCAAACAAAGATGATGGAGCATGGCTCACTTTGTTTAAAAACACATAACAAGGCAAATCAACTCGGATGCAAATTCCGCTGCGCTCCATTTGCACCGGTTATTTGCGACGTTAGGCTCTGAGCAATCAAAATCATTTCTGTAAACATGGAGAAAGGAGCATGTACTCATGGCTAAAACTGTAGGCTTTATCAGCGAGAAGGGAGGGGTTGGCAAAACAACAGCATGCTATCATGTCGCCGTTGCCCTTCATCGATACTACAATAAGCGAGTATTGGTCGTTGACACCGATTACCAACGGGGCGGCATTACGTGTCGCTTGGTACCATCTA
Source organism: Desulfobacteraceae bacterium RAAP-1 (assembly GCA_001443525.1). Classification (GTDB taxonomy): domain Bacteria; phylum Desulfobacterota; class Desulfobacteria; order Desulfobacterales; family Desulfatirhabdiaceae; genus RAAP-1. The sequence continues at coordinate 1,673 of LKPX01000117.1, forward strand.
TGATCGAGAACTTTCGGTCCGGCCGAGTCGAAGGAGCAACGCTTTTCGATAAATATCAACAATTGTACTCTGACATGACCTTTGACCCATTTGTCGAACTTATGTCAACTGATAACAATATCCAGCTCCTGCCAGCCGACCCTCGCCTTGCTCAAGTTGCCGTGGAAAAGATGCCAGCCTCAAATAATATCAAGGAAAATAATCGACGTTTGTATAGACACCTCGCGCTTCTACGTGACATACTCGCCCCAATCGATGACGAATACGACTACATTCTCGTAGACTCTCATCCTGAGTTATCCGATCTCCTTCGGTCGGTTGTCTTCGCATGTGATTACTGTGTTTCACCGGTGAAGCTCGATCTTCAGAGCACCATCGGCGTGCCCTCCGCGATTCAGTGTATCCAAGAAGTGAATGCTGACATGGAGATGATCCAGGCTGCACTGCACGAAATCCCCGAATACCAGCCCACAGGTTTTTCCGGGGCTATCGGAATGATGGCGCGAGAGTGGGGCGGGATCCTTAAATCGACCGAGCGAGCCGAGTTTCGTCGTCTCAAACGCACTTGCGGGGTATTCGATACCTACATCACTGAAGGAGACGGACTGAGGCAGGCAGCAAGGAATCGATGCCCTGTGTATGACGTTGGCGGAACGAACGCAGAGAAACAAGCCGCGCAGTTCCGGACACTCACAAATGAGTTCCTTACGAGGTGCCCCCAATGAAGCGAGATTTCGACCCACGGCTCTTGGTGCGATGGCTAGGCCCGAAGGGAGCAAGTGCTGGTCTTGAGCACAGCAGGGAGTTTACCATCCAGCGTCTCCAAGAGGTTGCAGAAGCACTGAATCTTGAGGTTAAACGAAATGCTACGAAAACCGAGTTGATTGACATCATTATCACCGATGCCTCGCGACGTATCGATAAGCCAGTTGCCGCTCTGTTCCAAATGGGCAAGGACGAGCTCGTTGCGTATTTCGAAGACCGTGATGTTGAATCTTCGGAGCTACTCGAGCTCCTAAAACAACTCGACGTGTCACCTCGTCGTAAGGACAGTCGCAAATCTCTCATCGAGTTTGCCGCACGCGAGCTAAGCGAAACGGGCCGATTTATGAGGATTGCTGGTAATACGCCTCATGGTGAGCAAACCGAGTCTTCGCAACAGAAGGTGCAGCCCGGATCTACCCCTGAGCCTTCCGCCAAGTAGCTTCTTTGAACAGTGTCAAAGACGCCTAACTTTCGCTCGAGCCGACGCCCAAAAAGCCGGGCGCGGCTCAGCTGGTAGTTGGGCATTAAGGTAATCTCGGAGGATTTATATTAATGATTTATAATTTCATCAGTTCGGCCATTGATGATATCGTTTCCAATGCGAAATTATGCGAAATTATTAATGAAAATAAATCCGCATCAATGTATACAATTATTGCCAATCTATTAAGAGAGGATGCAATTAAATTTGCTCTTCCCGATGGTGGAAGACTTTTCGAATCTAATCAACCATTTTCAGTTAATGATGCTGATCTTTTACATCTTCCTTATCCTGTAATAGCTCTTGAATACAGTATGTCAGATGCGCATTCTATTACAATCGATCAAGAGGAGTTGGGGTGTCTTGCGCCGAAGCGTATATGCTTGGCTATAGACAATCCTGAAGTTGAAGGTATATCTGTTATACCAATTTGGTATGATGAAAATGAACAAAGGTGGAATACCTCTTTTTCATGTGTGTTCATTCCCAAAAAGCAAGATCATGATCCGAAATCTCTCAGGTATCCTGCCGATGTACAAGGGAAAAGAAGTGATTTAAGAGTTGAGATTAAACCATTAATTGGCGAAGCGTGGGATAGATGTGTAAAGGATAAGGGGCAAGAAGGTGCTGAGCGGATAGGGTGGTTGGATGCTAAAGATGAGGTTAATAATTTATTGTCCTTTCTGTTAGCGTTAAGTTGTAAAAATGTCAGCACAAGGAATAATGAGGATGTCAAGACAATCGATAGAGTTAATGCTAAAAGAATCAGTAAGGGCAAGAAACCTATTTTTTCTTATAAAATCCTTGAAATATCAATTCCAAATGAAATTTCTAAGAAAAATGATACTGATGCAGAAAAAAATGCTCGTAGATCACCGAGAATCCATCTGAGACGTGGTCATATCAGGAGATTAGTAGATGGAAAACGAATATGGGTCAATGCAAGTGTAGTTGGTAAAAAAGATAAAGGTATCGTTCATAAGGACTATAAATTAACATTGACGACTTCGTAAAAAGTCCGCATGCTGCGTTGCGCTGCATCCTTCGTCATTGCAGCGTACGATAAGTACGCTTCATTCCTAAGGATTTGCACGCCTTTCCTGCGAACATTTTACGAAGCCGTCTGAAAATCGACTTTTTACGAAAGCATCAACATTAGTTCATTCGAAAAATTAAAGTAAATAGTTGAGCCCAACATTCCGCTGGTGTGGGACGCGCAAAAAGCCGCGCGCCCCACAGCGGTGCGTTATGCCTAAGAATATAGGGGGCAGTATCAAATGCTGAAGAAAGATTTATGGGATGGGAAGCAGTACAAAAAAAACTCATCGCCACAAGAACAAAGTGCCATTAATATAATTAATTCAATAGATTTTAGAGATAATGATTACATATTAGATATTGGCTGTGGCGATGGAAAGGTTACACAAAAATTATGCTCGTTAGCTCCTAAAGGTCAAATAGTCGGCTTTGACCCGTCAAGCAGCATGATTTCAGAAGCAAACAAAATAGTATGCTCTTGTGGCAATCTTTCATTCTTTGAGGCAAGTGCCGAAGATTTCGAGATAGACAAGAGATTTGACTATGTCTTATCGTTTCATTCATTGCACTGGGTAAAAGACAAAAACAAGATGTTCAATAATATCTCTAATCACCTAAAGCCTAATGGAAAATTTATTTTTATTACTGCAGGAAAGGAAAACAAACATATTGCAAGTATTTTTTCATCAAAACAATGGCAAGATAAAATATTAAAATATGGCATGAAATTCCATGCCGAAGATCAAGAAAAAATTAATCAAATGTTAGTTGATGCCGGTCTTTTTGTTGAATCTTCTAAATTAGAATATAGATCAAGTTATTATGACAACAGTGAAGATCTTGTAAATTGGCTTATGACATGGGTTCCATACGCGACAGGTTTAAATAATGAAGATTCGATAATTTTTGCAAATGAAATAGCCGCAAATTTTAAAAAACAAAGCATTAGTGATGGCATTGAAGACAAAATTGAGTTCAAAACTGAAATGTTAATAATAATGGTTTTGATAACATAAAATTGACCAGCAAAAAGGGGATTCGATAATCTAAAATTGACCACCCTGAGCAGCTCAACTCCTGATAAAATGGTAAGGAAAAGCCAACCATTCATACGGGAGGAAAAAGGAGTGCTGGAGATGGATCAGTACGAAATGATAAGGACGGGTTATCGGTTGTATAGTCAAAGTATCAGTGAGCTGTCCAGGCTTACAGGGCATTCACGGAATACGATTAAAAAGGCCATTCGAGGAGAGCCCTGGGGGTACAAAGAGCGGGGGCATCAGAGTTATCCGGCGCTTGATCAGTACCGAGCGATAATTGACAACTGGCTGGAGTCGGACAGGGATAGTCCGAGAAAGCAGCGACATACAGCGCATCGGGTCTATAATCGGTTGGTGGAAGAGCAGGGTTACAGGGGGTGTGAATCCACAGTTCGGCGATATGTGAGGATGGTCAAGAGGATTCTTGGGGTTGGCAGTCCTCGAGCCTTTATTCCGTGTGATCCGGAAGCAGGGCATGAAGCGGAAGTGGACTGGGGGCATGCGATAGCGGTTATTGCCGGGGAGCAGGTTCGGCTGAGTTTTTTCTGTATGCGCAGTAAATATTCCGGGAAGCATTTTGTCCGGTTTTATCCCTGTGAGAGACAGCAGGCATTTTTTGATGCCCATATTCATGCGTTTGCATTTTTTGGCGGGATTTTTCCGATTTTGATCTATGACAATTTGACAACAGCTGTACAGAAGGTGTTACGCGGCAGGGATCGCGTCGAGCAGGAGGCATTTAGCAAGTTCAAGGCTTATTACAATTTTAAGGCGCTGTTCTGTAATCCCGGCAGTGGTAACGAGAAGGGCGGAGTTGAGGGTCTGGTCGGCTTTGCACGGCGCAATTATATGGTTCCTGTACCGGAAGCCGGCAGGCTTGAGGAAATCAATGAGAAGATTTTGTGTCAGTGTATTGCTTATGGAAATCATCAAATGGCCGGACGTGAGCGGAAAGTAAACCAGTTGTATGAAGAGGAGAAGGCATATCTGCTTGCCCTTGCAGATGTTGACTTCAGCAATGTAAAGGTATCGGAAGGCAGGGTTGATAAGTATGCCACAGTTATTGTGGACAAGAACCGCTATTCCGTTCCAGGCAGTTATGCCGGGTTCAAGGTAAAGGTGCAGCTCCATGTGGATCGGGTGGAGCTTTTCACTGGCGGCAAGAGAATTGCCACGCACGAGCGGTTGTATGGCAACAACAAATGGAACCTTGATCCAGATCATTATCTTGATTTGCTGCAGCACAGGCCCATGGCTTTTAACAGCGCCAGGCCCATTCGTCAATGGCAAAAGAGCTGGCCTGAATCCCTGCACATTCTGCTGGAAAGATTTTGCTCTTCCCAGGGTGAAACAAAAGGGATCAGGGATTTCATTACTGTTTTGATGTTTTACAGGGATTACAAGCCCTGTGATGTTAACGCCGCAGTTGAACTGGCCATAGGAAATGGTATCAGTGTCAGCGATGGGGTGCGCCACATTCTCATTTATACCGGCGATACCGGAAAAACGATTGCTCCTTTATCCACCTGGCCAAGTCTGTCCGCCCCTGATGTATCGGCATATGGGCAACTGGGAGGTGTACAATGACAATAGGGACACTGATGGAGCTGCAGGCAAATCTCAAGATGCTGAATCTGTCTCAAATGGCTCGCTCTCTGGATGGGCTGTTGCGACAAGCCAGAGAGAACGGAATCGGCTATGATGAATTTCTCCTGGAGCTGACGGCTTCCGAATTGCAGTCCAGAGCAGAAAACAGGCTGAGTCGCCGGATTAGAGAGGCGAAGTTTCCCCTTCTTAAGTCCTTGGAGACTTTTGATCTGGCGGCCGTTCCGGAACTGGACATTCGTCTTTTTCGAGACCTTGCGACAGGTGACTTCATTAAGGAGCACAGGAATGTCATTTTCCTTGGACGAAGCGGTACAGGCAAGACTCATATGGCTACTGCCCTTGGGATCGAAGCCTGCAGAAACAATTTCCGAACCCGTTTTGTTACCTGCTACGGCCTGGTTAACGAACTGATCGAAGCCAGACAGGAGAAAATATTACAACGTCTTTTGCAAAGATATGCCCGCCACGAGTTGGTTGTCCTGGATGAGCTGGGCTATATCCCGTTTTCCAAAGAAGAATCTGAGCTGCTTTTCCAGGTCCTGGCCGAAAGGCATGAAAAAGGATCCGTGATGATCACAACCAATCTTGGATTTGCAGACTGGACACAGATATTTGGAGATCCGGTAATGACCGCTGCATTACTGGACCGGCTGACCCATAAAGCCCGTATCATCAACTGTAACTGGGACAGCTATCGGCTGAAGCAAAGTTTAAGGGAAAAATCAAAACATTGATGCAGCAGGCCATTGGTCTGATAATAAAGGAATTCTGACAGTCATAATGGGGGGGCTTGCCCCCCAACCCCCCCAGGATTTATCGCTTTGTGGACAAAAGTATGAGTAATGAATGAGGCTGCACAGCCCCTTACTTCAGTCACCTGTCTTGGCGCTCGGGTCGCTCTCCAGCGTTGCCCTGTCCTCCAGGCAGGTATGAACAAAATAACACTTGCTCGTTAAGCAGCAAGAGCGTTTACTCCAACAGAGGGATTAAGAGGGTGGTGGCGGCAGTTTTCCTTTAGATATTCTTAATGTAAAAATGTGGGATGATCACCCCGCTCATCCTTAAGCAATTCACGTAGCCCAGGGTGGTCAAAATTCGGTTATCGGAGGTGGTCAATTTTCGGTTGTCGTTTCGAAATAACGGCACACAAAGAATAATTGGCATAACAAGTCGCCCAAGCTGACGCCGACACGCACCGTTTTCACCAGTAAAACAGCGGCGGCGCAGCTTAGCTCACCGTTAAGCCTCTAAAGGATATAATTTCATGCCAATTTGTTCAGAAAATGTGATTTTGGATTTTCCAGAAAAATGGGGCGACATAGAAATTTGTTACCTCGTATTAGAAACTGAAGATTTCATAGTATTTATTGATAAATCATATGATGTTGATTGGAAAACCACAGATGAATACGACCATAAAGGTCATGAAAATTTAGAGAAGCATAATTCAGTCCTAAATAGGGCTGCCAGCATCGAATGTGTTCCCAACGAACATCAAAATGATAATATTCGAATTAATTTTAAAAGAATGCTTGCTGAAGGCGTGGCAAGGTCACTCAAACATGACTATGAAAATGCTGAAAACATATTAGATGAAGCAGATAAATATATACGTAATAGAAATATTGAAGTTGCACGATATTGGCAGCTTATATCTACCTGTATAATTGGCGTAATTAATGCGATTTTGGGCATATCTCTTTGGTGTCTCCGACCCTATTTAATTCCTGTTTTAGGGAATACACCTTTTTTTATTATTCTGAGTTCTGTATCTGGTTCAATTGGCGCAACACTATCAATTATATTTAGAATCGGAAATACGACTATTACTAGTGAGGCTGAACAAAAGCTTCATATTCTTGAGTCAATTTCGAGAAATTTTGGTGGAGCAATATCTGGTTTGCTTGTTTCAATTTTAATTTGCCTTGGTGTTGTTGTGCCAATTTTTAAAACGGTTGGGATGTCAAATTTAGCAATGGTTGCGGCAGGTATCATTGCTGGCGCTAGCGAACGTTGGGCTCCATCACTCATTGCCCAATTCGAAAAAGGAACTCCTACAAAAAAGAGGTAATTGGATGAAAAGACATGCTTTGATTATATCAAACCCTGGTGAACCAGGTGCTGATAACTACTGTCATGGTGTAAATGTAGATGTGCAAAATTACAAATCCTTCCTAAAATCTCCTCTCGGTGGCGGTTGGTATGATTCTGAAATCAGTCCTCTTGCTAGACCAACGTGCCAAGAATTAGAATCAAAAATCATCGGTTTGTCTTCATTTGACTATACTTTTTTTGTGTTTTGCGGCCACGGTTTCTATTCAGCACAAAGAGAGTCGACAATCTTGGAACTAAAGAAAGGACAGGAGTTCAATTCCATTGGCCTCCGTAAAAATTCAAATAAAAGATCAATTATTTTAGATTGTTGCCGTAAAGTTGAGAAAGAGATTGTTGTGAAAGCTGCAATGGAAGCACTATTTGAAGAAGCAAGAAAAATGTTAGATCTTGCTGAATGCAGAAAGTATTTTGAAAATCAAATAGAAAAATGCCTAAAAGGTATCATCGTCGGTTATGCTTGTTCTAAAAATGAGACTGCCGGTGATAGTCAAAGCAAGGGTGGTTATTACTCGTATTCCATGATGCAATCAGCGACATCTTGGCGTGAAACTAATAAAATTGACTTATCTAAAGACTGGGCAGCTTTCAGTGTTGTCTCAGCACACAATGGAGCAATACCTGGTGTGAGAAGTCTAAGTGGTGGTACGCAGAATCCAGAAATCGAAAAACCAAGAACTGACCAATATTTCCCTTTCGCAATAATGGCTTAACCAGGCGCTTGAGTGGATGCGGTGAACTTCGGCGGCGCTAACGCGGCAAATTTTTAGGCCGCACCACTCAGCTTAACGTTATACCCTAATACGATCGGATAGTATCATGCTTAAAGAAATCATATCTGACAACTTTGAAATCCAACAAATTAGCAATTCAAAACAATTTTACAATACCGATATCGATTTCGATAAATATAAAGATCAAATAAATGAATTGAATAAGAAATGGTCTGAGCTAAGCAAGGAAGAACAGCAAGCTTATGACAGCAAAATAAAGACATATTTCAAAAGGAATCTCCCAGAATACTCAGAAGACGAACTCAACAGAGCGCGTCATTATAGCTTATTAAGGAACGAGGTAAACAAACGTATTAAAGAACAACTGCAAATATCTCTTCTTTCGATTAGCCCTCTACACATAGAACAATCATTGCTGGAACTTTTAGAAAATCTTGAGAATGATCAGAATATCAAGATCCTCTACAAAACTCGAAAATTGAATTTGGGTGATTCGAAAAACGCTGGCATTCAATCGAATGAGGCAATGAGACTTAAGAATTGCCTAAGGCAAGGAAGAGAATTGTATTTATCCGGAAAAGTTGGGTCGTTAATGGTTAAGCCGCTGAATTTTTTCTACTCGCTCACAGCATATTCATACGCTACAACTATACTTAATAATCCATTAAGATACTCATTAGATCATCTTCCTGGTTCGCATGGGATAATCTATCACCGAAGCAATTTGAAAATTCAGTTTGGAGGCGATGTCCCGCATGGAACATTCAGTGAATTAGCTTGCTCTTTTCCTACTTTTCTTCACAAAGATAAAAGTATTCAAATTATTCAGGATAATATGCAAACAAACATAGAATACTTTAACAATAAAGTTTCATCATCAATAGGCACCCTATTAAGTATGATTCCTGAGATCAGAGAATACTATGCACTCGTCACAGGAAAACGAGGAAGAACCCATCCTTTGCTGATCTCTACAAAGAGTGAACCAAGAAATGTATATTATGAATTTCAAATAGGAGATGGTTCTCAATTACCAGATAGGAATATTATTGATAAATCCTTTCAAGGATTCGATACAAATGAAATGTATGGAAAAATAATCATTAAAGTACCAATAACTGATGCTCATAAGATTTACGCTAGCATATATACTGACACGAGAGGTATGTTTTGGTATATAGAAAATCCATTCCATCCAATGATTTTGTCCGAATATTGCATACATTTTCTACTAATTAATGCTTTTAGCAATATAATGCGATATGCTCCGGATCAATGGGGTGATATTTTACTTAATAACGTTGATTCGAAGATTTCGTTAATTACAAGGAAATACATCTCGTCTCTCGAGAATAAATTTATGTTCTTAATTCTCAGAGATATTTCTGAGTATTATCCATATGTGATATAATCGGGTAGCCGGGGATTTTAACCCCCAGCCCCCACACCACCCGGCATGCGGGTCCGCACCGGGCGGTTCATGTAAGCTACCGGGCCGTGGCCGGGTAGTGAATGTTCACCCACAGTTCTTTGACAGATATGAGACCCTGACCCTTTAACCATTGA
>LKPX01000118.1 GCA_001443525.1 Desulfobacteraceae bacterium RAAP-1
GTATAAACACTTCCCCATATAAAATGAAAAATTGCCAGGGCCATGTGCCGGGAAATTTCGGCAAGACAAGCGGTTGCACCGGCCGCATGGTAAGGATTGATGCTTAAGGATTTCTTAAGCAAGCGACATCACCATACATCGACAATCATCTAACAAAGGAGGTTTAATCTTGAAAATCAGATCCATCATTCTTTTCCTGTCGGTTTTGTTGACCCTGCCGGTGCTGGCCCTTGCCGGCCCGGTCACGGAAAATAATTTTCACACGGAGACCACCGAGGACCTGATCAATCTGTGTACGGCCGCACCGAATGATCCTCTATACAAGCAGGCCATCAGCTATTGCCATGGGTTTCTGCTGGGCGCATATGCTTATTATCAGGCCGAATCTGACGGACCCAAAGGCATCAAACTGGTCTGTATCCCGGACCCTAAACCTACCCGCAACGAGGGCGTTCAAATGTTTGTTGAGTGGGCCAAGGCCCATCCGGAATATATGAAGGAGAAACCGGTGGAAGCGGAGTTCAGGTTTCTTATTGAAAAGTGGCCCTGCAAACCCTGACAGGTCGTCAAGGATATTGTTTTTCGTTGGATAATTTTAAGCAGTCGCTGGGTCGAGCACTTGAGGACGGCCACATGAGGGATTACATTTATGGTGAATAAGGAACCGGGAGCGAAGTGGCGCCGGCGGGTTCTATATGAGTACGTTATGATTGAAACAAGGAGAATGTTATGAAGAAAGTAACAATAGCCGTTATTTTGGCAATCTGCATTGCGGTAAGCGGATGCGCAGGCATGTCGGACACGGAAAAACGCACCTTGGGCGGAACGGGAATTGGAGCGGCCGCAGGGGGATTGATCGGCTCCATGGGAGGAAATTTCGGCTGGGGAGCTGCGATAGGCGCTGCGGCCGGAGCGGCCGGAGGGTATCTCTACGATCAGCATGAGAAATCCAAAGAATCCGCATACCAGCAAGGGTACCAGGCCGGTCAGCAGAATTCCAATAAAAGCCAGTAAATACCTGCTCCCGGATTTTAACACCACGGTTATCCACAAGATGGGGGGAGCGATATCATGAGAAGACTTGAGAAATTATGGCTGCCGGCACGTTGGTGAAATGGAGTTTTGAAAACCCGTTTTTGATTTCAAGGCGTTTTCAACGCATTTCTCAGGCCGGCTGCGCTCCACCCTTATTAACAGGGAATACGATGCTGGTTCCTTGTGAGATCGGGACCATCACACTTGATAAGTTCATAATAAGTCAAAATTCGGACGGCTTCGTAAAAAGTTCGCAGGCAAGGCGCACAAATCCTTAGGAATGAGGCGTACTTATGGTACGCCGCAATGACGAAGGATGCAGTGCAACGCAGCATCCGGACTTTTTACGAAGCCGTCAAACTTGATTCGGCTTTTTACTTTCATCCAGCACTCTTCTGACAGTTTCGGCCATTTTATTAAGATTGAAAGGTTTCATTATAATCTCAAGAATGCCGGTTGACTTCGCTTTTTCCCGAACCTCTTTGCTGATGAATCCCGTACCGAGAATAATTGGAATATCGCTTTGGATACGAAGCAATTCGTACGCAAGTTCAATGCCAGTCATATCTGGCATTGTCAGATCCGTTATGACAAGATGAAACTGATTGATGTTCGTTTTAAAGAGTTGAAGAGCTTCAAGACCTCTGTTGGCCGGTACAACTTCGTAACCCAGATTTTTTAGCATCTCCGTTGTCACAGTGACAATCATTTCCTCATCATCTACAAAAAGGATACGTTCGCTTCCTGTAGGAAGTTCGGCAGTAGAACCGGCATCAGGGACTGCCGATGTCACTTCTATCCTCGGGAAGAATATTTCGAAGCTGCTGCCTTTGCCAATCTCGCTATGTGCAGCGATCATTCCGCCATAGCTTTTAACAATTCCATGAACGACCGACAGCCCGATACCGGATCCTTCGCCCGGGCCTTTTGTGGTAAAAAAGGGATCAAAGATCTGTTCAAGTGTCTTGCTATCCATTCCGTGTCCAGTGTCAGTAACCGCGATTTGTACATAGGATCCGGGTTTTAGATCCAGGTACTCTTCAGCCTGAACATCATCAATATCGGCGTTATAGACGCCGATCTCCAGAATGCCGCCTTTATCACGCATGGCATGGGCAGCGTTTGTGCACAGGTTGACAATGATCTGGTGGAGTTGTGTCAGGTCACCGAGAATAACTGAATGGGCCTCTTTCATTGTCAATCTGATGTCAATCGTCGTCGGAAGGGTTGCTCGAAGCATTTGAACCGCATCCATAATAATGGGGGCAATTTTGATGGGTTTGAGTTGCTGCCCACTCTGGCGACTGAAAGCCAGTATCTGCTTAATAAGATCTCTGGCGCGACAACATGCAGAATATGCATGTTTCATTCGAATGCTCGTTTTGCTGCCTTCGGAGGCTCCTAAAAGCTCCAATTCAATATAACCCATGATGGCGGATAGCACATTGTTGAAATCATGCGCAATGCCTCCTGCCAGCGTACCGAGGGCCTCCAGTTTCTGCAGTTGCTGAAGTTCTCTTTCCATCCTTCTGAATCGGCTCATGTTGCGGCCGACGGCAACATAGTGGGTAATCGATCCTGTAGTATTTCTGATCGGGGAAATGGTGCCTTCTATCTCAAAAGATGTACCATTTTTACCCCTGTTGATGATCACCCCCATCCATACCTTGCCTTGATCAAGAATTTTCTTTGCTTCTTGGTAAAAGTCTTCATCATGCTGATCGCTGCGCAGCGTTTTCAGTTTTTTTCCTTTAATCTCGTCACAAGTGTAACCACTGGAACGCTCAAAAGCCGGATTGATATATAAGATCGTTCTCCTGTCATCCGTGATGAGAACATTTTCTTCAGCTTGTTCGATCACGGAAGATAAAAGGATGCGTTCTTCGTCTGTGCGTTTTCTCTCGGTAATGTCAATTCCGATTCCGACAAAATACGGCTTGTCATCAATTGTAAGTGAACTGGCTGTTAAAAACATCGGTATTTTGGAACCGTCTTTCCGCTGCAGATCAGCCTCGATTTCCCCGAAACCTTTCTCGAAAGTATTTTTTAGATATTCTTTTACTGCAGAAAGACTTGCATCATCCCCTTTAAACCAATCCAGTATGTCCTTGCCATATAGTTCTTCAGATGAATATCCCGTCATCAGTTCATGTTTTTTGTTCCATCTCACCAGCTTGGCCTGATCGTTGTAAAGATAAAGAATGCCGGGCGAACTCTCCAGTATGGCATCGATAATTTTATTTTCGTTAAGCAGCGCATCCTCTGCGCGTTTGCGTTCGGAAATATCTCGACAGATGCTCATGATCGCCGGTCGACCATCCCAAGTAATCCGCCTTGAACTCACTTCGGTCGGAAGAAATGAGCCATCCTTGGAAACATGGTTGGTTTCAAAAGTCAGATACCCCTGTTCCATCAGCTTGGACATCCGAACTCGAACCTTTTCAGCTTCTTCTGGTGAATTAATCTGCTGGACCGTCAAGGTCATCAGTTCGGCATGGGTATAACCGAGTTGTTCACACGCCACCATATTCACTGCCAGCATCCGCGCTTGCTTGTCGTGAATGAAGATCGCATCGTTGGCATTTTCAAACAATATCCGGTATTTTTCCTCACTATCACGAAGTGCTTTTTCCGCTTGCTTGCGTTCAGTTATATTTGTAGCAAATCCGTCTATGATGAGCGTGCCGTCAGACAGTTTTTCCCGGGCCTTGGCATTCACGCTGAGCCAAATGCGTTTTCCCTTAAGGCTCCTTGCTTCGTATTCAAAATTCTCAACTCCACCCTTATCTTTGATCAATTCTATGAACTCATTTCGACGATCAGGATCGATATACAAGTCTCTATTCAAATCTTGGTATTTATCAATTACTTCTTGATGTGAATCCGCTCCCAAAATTCGGGTCATTTTGGGATTTACAAAGACTATTCGGCCATCTGAATTGCTCTTGAATATGCCCACTGGAGATAGCTCAATCAACTCCCTGTACTTTCTTTCGCTCTCTCTCAGCGCTTTCTCAGCATTCTTCCGCTCGGTGATGTCTTCAACCACAGCAATGTGGTATCTGGGTTCCTCGCCCGGTCTCCATGTCGGGGAGACTGTGAGATTTACCCAAACGATCGAGCCGTTTTTATGGATGTAGCGCTTCTCAAGGGTGAATTCCCGGATTTCGCCTGCAAGAATCTTTGCCATGTTGTCAAGATCAGCCTGCAGATCGCCCGGATGGGTGATTTCTTGAAAGGTCTTTTTTTCCGACATTTCCTCCAGAGTGTAGCCCACCATATTGCAATAACGCTGATTAATACGAATAAGGCGGCCGGTCTGCGATTCAGTCAGTGCAACGCCAATGGCAGCTTGTTCAAAGATCGTTCGGAATCTTGTTTCACTTTCTTTCAAGGTATTTTCCGCCTGCCGGCGCTCAGTGATATCCTGAAAGATGCAATGTGTTCTCAGAAAATGTCCCTCGTCATCGTGTTGTACCTTTCCATTAAAAGATGCCAGGATGGCCGATCCATCCTTTTTCAGCATTTCGAACTCAACGCCCGATATTTCACCGGCGGCCACAAGTCTTAGAAAATTCGCGTTAAAATATTCAATCCAGTCCGGATGCAATAAGGCGTTAAAATTTCTGCCGATCAATTCCTCACGGGAGTATCCCAGAACGCTCAGAAAAGTTTCATTTACCTCTATCAAATTGCCATTCTCGTCCAGCGACTGATAGGGCATCGGCGCATTCATGAAAAAGGTCTTGAAATGATCTTCGTTACTGAGCAGACATTCTTTTACATTTTTATGTGAAAATACGGCTTTCTCTAATGCCAGAACTCTTTGTTCAAGTTCTTCATATGTCGGTTTCTCAGGCATGGTCAGTACCATAATCTCCTGTTGGTGAAATTCGAAAAGATATAATTCAGGATTTTGCTCAAGTGCGGGCGATTGAACCCAACGGGCTTCATAAACTGTCACGCGCAAAAGATGGTTGGATGTATCTCTCCGTTAAAAAAATATATTTTAGTTCTATCAACATATTCACATGAATGTGGAGTACAATTTTCGCACATAACCACAATAAAGAAAAGGGGGGGGGGTGGCGATCATGATCGGATACGGCCAGCACCAAATCCAAAATCCCGCGGGATATTCATTTTCAAAGAAGGATGAACCCCCTATTTATGCATATCTGATTTAGATCAAAAATTTCGGAAACATGAATAGAAAGGGGGGTGGAATTGAGGTGGCATGCAATTTTATTTATCGATATTGTTGGCCGTTTCATCCTCCTCGATGCTTGCTTGATTGGAGCCGACATCTTGAGTTGAAAGACGAAAAGTCAATTTAATACAGCATAACTTTATTGAAATTCCGTCTTGACTTGGTGGGGGAGGCATATCATTTGGGCGCAGGGCACCCGCTGTTTCATTTTTTGTTCGGAAATATTGACGACTTCGTAAAAAGTCCGATTACTGCGTTGTGCTGCATCCTTCGTCATTGCGGCTTGCCATCAGTACGCATCACTGCTCGGGATTTGCACGCCTTGCCTGCGAACTTCTTATAAAGCCGTCCGAATTTTGACTTTTTACGAGGTTGTCCATATTGAATTGTTTTTTACTTTTTGTCCATGAGGGGACGGGTTCATTTTTTATGGGGGAAACTACTGACAGGGAACTTTTCCCGTTTGCCGCCGGGGTAAACGATGCGGTGTGATTTTGCAGAATTGGTCAACTATTGAAGGCGGTTATTACACAGGCTTTTTTGCGATAGGAATTTTAATGAATATATGCGTTCCTTTCATGGGATGGGACTGTAGCGTCATCTGCCCATTCAGCAGATTGACCCGCTCATGCATGCTGCGAATGCCCATCCGCTTATAACTGGCGGACATAATCTCCTGCTGCATCATATCAAAGCCTTTGCCATCGTCATCTATACGAAGGATGATGTAAGGATAAGATCTCAGCAGCACAATATTGGCATTTCCTGCTTCGGCATGTTTGCGGATATTGCTCAGCCCTTCCTGGACCAGATGGTATAAATGGATTTCAGCGTTTCCATCCATTTTGATCTCAGACATGCCGACCGCATTAAAATTGATTTTTGTATTTCCTTTTAACGAAGCGTCCATACAATAGTTTTCAAGGGCTTTAACCAGCCCGAATTCATCCAGGACGGGTCCATAGATGTCAGGCTGTACATCTGGTCAAGTGTCAGACCCAGAATCCGCTCTGCCGCAGGATTGGCTGAAACGATTTTTCCGTCTGCATTCTGGTAGACAACCCCTTGGGCCATGGTTTCAATCAAAATCCGGTGCTTTTCCTTGCTTTTTCGAAGGGCTGCCTCTATCTGCCTCTGTTCCGTAATATCTTCGGATATCCCGAGCAAAAACGTTGGATTCCCCTGTTTATCGATTATAGAAATTTTCTTTGTATGCAAATAGCGCTCGCCATGATTGCGGGATTGAATCTTACATAGCGAAACTGCTGGGCATCTTTCAAAAAAAGCATGGCAGGGATGATTTTCCAGGATATTGTTCAGCAGGTTCTCTCTTTCCTTAAGCTCTTCTTCCCGGCGGGTTATGTTCGTCGACATCGAATAAAAAGTGCCGGTCAGGGACTGAATTTCGATTGGACCGGATATCAGTATATTCTGTTCGACCTGACCTTTTCCAAGAGATGCGGCATATCCCTGAAACTTTTTCAAGGGTGTGGTAATCGATTTGGATGCATGATTAATTACAGCTTGTGTTGAGATGAAATAATCGGATGAACATGATGATCCTTATCGAGACCAGTATGGCAAATTGCCGCAATACGCGAGTCCGTGCATTCTCAACATTTCAAGCGGTATTTCAGGCGATTCAAGGCAATAATCGCTGTTTTAGAAATAAATTTAAAAAACATTCCGACAAAAGGCTTCATCCCGGTGGCGATTGAGCTCCTGTCATCAAAGCGCTGCCATGGAAAATCCATCAAAGGCCCAGTTCTGATAATCCGGGGTGTCCATCCGGGCGGCGCCCCAGCGGCCAATGGAATTTTCGATCCGATTCGCTGATCGGCAGATCGTTGATGCTTGCGATCCGGCGTTGCATCAGACCGTATTCGTCGAACTCCCAGTTCTCATTGCCATAGGCACGGAACCAATTGCCTGAATCATCATGCCATTCGTAGGCAAAGCGCACGGCGATGCGGGCATCATGAAAGGCCCACAGCTCTTTTATCAGGCGATAGTCCATTTCCTTGGCCCATTTTCGCTGCAGAAACCGGACGATTTCCTGGCGGCCGGAGATGAACTCGGCACGGTTGCGCCATGTGCTGTCAATCGTGTACGCCAGTGAAACCCGTTCGGGGTCGCGCGTATTCCATGCATCCTCGGCCATGCGCACCTTTTGTGTCGCTGTTTCCTGTGTGAAAGGTGGAAATGGAGGGCGGCTGTTCTGATTCATCGATATTCAATTCTCCTTCGGGTCATTTAATTCATTTGCGTCAAAAGAGTACGACTGGAGTATCCGGTTTTCACTGTCACGGATAAATACCATCATACCGCCTTTCGCGGTTATCCTATTGTAAATTCGTCTAGTTTTTTCCCGGTCACGTTCTGACAAATAGTTGACATAATCTGCGGCCGGTACGGCAGCGACAGTTTTTTCGGAAAGATCGCATTCAATTATCGGATGCTTTTCACGGTGTTCACTCCATGCCTGAAGAATGGTATGCCAATATAGAGACAGTTGCTCCAAGTAGTCTTTCATTTTACTGCCTGTAATGCCGGTGAAAGGTGATAAGGTATCGAAACAGGTATTTGGATCTAACTCTTTTCATTCTTGCATATCATTCCTCTTTGATGTACGCAACGAGATATTTCCTGCACGAATTTATCTTTTCCCAATTGATGATCAAGATCCATTGTTAAACGATTGCCCGATTGAGACAGCAAGGAGACACATGCATTTAAATCAATCAATTCTTTCCTCGTGCAGCATTCGAATGAAGTTATTGCTACTATTGCTTCTTATATTCCTTCCTATAGCCGGACTTGTTGTTGCTTCAGGTTTGGCCCATCGCAGGGTGGAGATTACGAGGGCAAATGAAAGTGCATTGTTATTGGCACAAAGCCTGGCAGCTCAGCAAGAGCAAATCGCCAGCGGGACAAGGCAGATGCTGAGCACCATGGCACTGTTGCCCGAAGTGAAAAATATGGACACAGAAGCGTGCAACCAGCTTTTCAAGGAGTTGAACGATCAATATCCCTCTTATTCCATTATATCCGCAGCATCTCCGGACGGTAATGTGTTTGCCGCCTCTGTTCCATTCAAGGCCGGCAGTGTCAATCTGTCGGATCGAAAACACATCAAGGACGTGATCCGGACGCATGCGTTTTCGGTCGGGGAATATAGCGTCGGTAAAGTCAGTGGTGTGCAATCGATCAACTACACCTATCCGGTTCTCGATAAGAACCAGAAACTTATCGGAATTGTAATCGCCAGTTTCAAGCTGGATGAATTTGCAGGCTTCATCCGGAAGGTAAAGCTACCCGAAGGTTCTGCAGTGACGATATCGGACCACTTGGGCGTGCGGTTATACCGCTATCCCGAAAGCGAGGCAGTTCTGCCCGGCAAACAGCTTCCCGAAGAGGTGGTGAAGCAGATGTCGGGTGATTTGGGTCAGGGGATTTTCGAGAAGACGGGACAAGACGGCATCGAGCGCATCTATGCCTTCAGGCAATTGTATCTTCATGATAATGCGCATCCCTATTTGTTTGTGCGTGTCGGAGTGCCAAAAACCGAAATTGTCCGGAAAGCGAATCAGGAAATGTTCCGCAGCTTGTCTGCCCTGGGCGCGTTAGCCCTCATTATGATGTCATTGGCTTGGGGATTCGGACAGGTCGTTTTTGTAAAGCCCATCAACCAGCTGGTCATTGCCACGCGGCGGTTGATGGACGGAGAGTCGAACGCGCGAACAGGTCTGCGTCACACTTCCGATGAACTGGGGCGATTGGCCAATTCCTTCGATAACATGGCATCGATACTCGACCAGAGGAATATAGAACGTGAGAATGCGGAGAATCTGCTCAGAAAGGCGGAAGAAAAATATCGCAACATCTTTGAAAATGCGGTGGTCGGTATTTTCACGAGCACTCCTGATGGGCGGTTCATTGAAGTCAACCAGGCCATGGCACGAATATTGGGCTATGCCTCGCCGGAAGAGATGAAGGATGTCGTCAGGAATACTTGCCGCCAAGTGTATGTGAACCCGGCGAAAGGCCAGGAATGCATTTGGACGATAATTGATCAAGGGAAATCAATTTTTGAGATTGAGGTTTTTAAGAGGGATGGGAGCAGGAGATGGGTTTCCAATCACATGGGGATGGTCCGAGATGATCGGGGAGAAATCAGCCATTTCGAGGGAGTGGTCGAAGATATCACCCTGCGCAGGCAGGCTGAGGAAAAGCTGAGAGAATATGAGAAAGTGGTGGAAGGTTTGGAGGAAATGATTGCGGTCGTAGATAAGGATTACCGGTACTTGATCGCCAATCGTTCGTTATTGAATTATCTGAACCTCGAGAGAGAGCAAGTGGTTGGCAATCTGGTTTCGGAGATAGTGGGCAAGGAAAAATTCGAGACGGTAGTCAAGAAGCATATTGATAAGTGCTTTCAAGGGAACATTGTAAGATATGAAATTAGATACGAATACCCTATTGTTGGAGAAAGAGACTTGTTCATTACATACCTTCCCATTGAAGGGTGCTCGAATGTCGATCGAGTTGCCAGTATCGTGCAGGACATTACCGAAAAGAAGATAGCTCAGGCGGAATTGGAAAGGTACCGAAAATACCTTGAAGATATTATTAAAGAGCGGACATTCGATCTTGAGAACGCCAATATGGAACTCCAACATGAGATCAATGAACGAAAGAGCATTGAAAACCAATTGCGTGAGTCGGAGACGAAATATCGCACGCTCGTGGAGCAGATTCCGGCAATTACTTATATGGAAACAATTGGTGAACGACCCGACATTCTGTATGTAAGTCCACAGGTAGAGTCCATGCTTGGTTTTACCATGGAAGAATCTATTGCCGACAGAAAACTTAAGTCGAAGATACTTCACCCGGATGACCGAGAACGGGTGATTTCCCAGCTTAAAATACTCAAAGAGGAGGGGGCTTCTTTCACTTCTGAATATCGAATGATCGACCGGAACGGTAAAGAAAAGTGGTTTCTGGACAAAGCCCGTGTCGTGTGCGATTCATTGGGAAAACCAGATTTTCTTCATGGTGTGATGCTCGATATTTCCGAAAAAAAGCATATGGAAGAAGCACTGCGGTATTCGGAAAATTTTTATAGAACCATGTTTGAATCCACCGGAACCGCTATGGTTATCGTTGAAGAGGATACAACCATTTCTCTTGCGAATGCTCAATACGAGAAATATGCGGGTCATCCAAGAAACGAAATCGAGGGCAAGAAAAGTTGGACCGATATTATACATAACGATGACCTTGAACGGTTAAAAACTTATCACACCCTTAGAAGAATCCATCCCGATTTGGCCCCAAAGCAGTACGAGTCTCAAATTATCGATAAGCTTGGAAGGATACGACATGTCATCATTAATATTGACATGATTCCAAACACCCGAAAAAGCTTGGCATCCCTGCTGGACATAACGGATCGAAAACTAGCGGAAAGAGCACTCGAACAATCGGTCGCCGAACTCAACAACCTTCAACGCATCACCCGAAAATTTCTGCAAATGGAAGCACTTGAAACTGTATTGCATTCCATCGCGGAAGGCATTGTTGTTAACATAGGCTATGACGTGGCCATCGTTGCATGCTATCAGGAGAAGGAGCGGGTACTGACGGGCTTTGTCGTTCATCCTGCTCACTTAGAGAATATCATGGATCAGTGCTGGGAAGAGAAACCGAAAAGGCCCATTTGGGAACG